>CALCKF010000083.1 GCA_937966095.1 uncultured Eubacterium sp. | reverse complement strand
ATTCAGATGAAACAGACAAAGCGATATTTATCAATGCTTATGAGAAAATAAATGATGGGGAAATGACAGATGACCCTGATGACGGTGATAAAGGAGACCAGCAGGAAACTGCCGGATCTGGCTCGTTAGATGATGCAGCGCAGACAGGCGATGATTCAAAACCGGGGTTCTGGATGATTATCTGCTGTATAGCTTTACTGGGAATGGTATCAACCATCGCATTGAACGGCAAAGGAAGAAACAGACAATAATTGAAATTGGAGGTAAATAATGGGAAGGGGAAGATTGACAGAAAAGGAAATAGAAATATTGGAAAGAAGCCCTTTCGTTGTAAGCGTAAATGGTAACCGCATAGTATATTCCACAGAATTCAAATATATGTTTATGGAAGAGTATAACAAGGGCAAAAGGCCCAGCGATATATTCAGAGAGGCAGGGTTTGACATAAAAATATTAGGCTCAAAGAGAATAGAGAGAGCGGCAGCCAGATGGAAGGAATCTTATGCGGCAGGATCTCTGGGAATGTATGACAGACCCTCTGGATATAAAAAATTATAATACATAAATTTCAGGGTATAAAATTAAAAAGCTGTCTGCGGATTTTGAGGTGTTTGATAGCGACGATGAAGCGTATCATATATTGAAGTCTGAAAACCGGTTATATCTGCAGCTACACAGTTATAGCGGGTGGTGATCCGATGAGGCCGGCCATTGGAAAGCATGTGAGTGCGGAATTAAAACGAATATAGAGTCTCATCGGTATTATAGAATACGAATGCAGTATTTGCGGATATAAACATGAACAGGAGATGAGTCTAAAACCTCATATGGTCCAACCTGAAACGGGCGATGACAGTATGGTTCATATTGCTTCTTGTATCAGTCTCAGGTGTCGTCGCAGCAGCGGTAAATAAAAAGCGACGCAGTGTAAAATAAATAAAAAATAACAGAAACAACGCAGGTGATAAAACACCTGCGTTGTTTTACAAGGGAAATACCTCTTCATCAGTGGTCAGTTTTTTATGAAATTTCCTTCTTTCATTATGATATCCATATTGTCGGTCGATATAGCAGTTATATCTTTAAGAGGATCTCCGTTTATCACCAGCAAATCTGCGCTTTTCCCTTTCTCCAGTGACCCTGTTATATCATCTACACGCAGTGCTTTAGCTCCGTTGAGGGTAGCTGCAACGATGGTATCCATTTCGCTGAGGCCGGCTTTGCTGACAAATTCGTATATCTCAGTCAGAGCTGTTTCTCCGTAAGGCGTGATTTTTGAATTGAAAGAATCTGATCCTATAGTAAGTATTATGCCCTTTGAGAATGCCTTCCTGATATTATCGTATATACGGTTGAGTTCCTTTTCGGTCACTGTTTCTCCGGGATATGCATCATGCAGCTGAGGGATGTATTTAGGCGGATACGCATTGAACCATGCAGGCAGGAAGCTTATGGTGGGACAGAGCATTATACCGTTTTCAGACATGATATCTATCGTTTCATCGTTGAGGTCCCAGCCGTGAATTATAAAATTCGAGCCGGCTTTTACCGAATTGTATGCGCTGCCGAAACAATGGGTCCATAAAGGGATCCCTCTCATCCTGCATTCATCGGCGACAGCCTGTATCTCCTCCATGGTATAGTGCTGATCCATTCCGGATTCCCAGCGCCATATACCGCCTCCGGTAGACCATATTTTTATGGCATCAGGATTTTCACGTATCCTGCGTCTTACCGCTTTTCGGAGCTCCCATGGCCCATCTGCACATTCTGCCCAAGGATGAGCATTCATGTTCAGTTCTACAGAAAGACCGTGGGAATCTCCATGCCCTGCTGTTGCACAGAAGCCTAGACCCGTTGCGACTATTCTCGGTCCGGTCATGACTTTTGCTTCGATCATATTCCTTATATGTATGCCGAACCTGGATATTTCTCCGACTGTAGTCAGCCCTGCATCCAGGCATTCATGAGCCTGCTGTACTGCAACAACAGCTTTCTGGATATTGTTTTCCATCACCCAGTCGTTGTCGTTTTCAGTAAGGTTGCCTGAAAAATGAAGATGTGTGTCTATAAGACCCGGCATGATAGTCTTACCTGTGATGTCGTATATTTCATATTCGTCAGGTATGTCTGATGAAGGGCCGGCATATGTGATCCTGCTGTCGTCTATAAGGACCAGGCTGTTGTTTACAGCCTCAGCTCCTGTACCGTCAATCAAAAGACCGCCAACAAACGCTGTTTTACCCATTATATTCCTCCTTTGTCGGTTCAGTGTGAAAAGCTGTTATTCCATAACAGCACCCTTTGCAGCTGAGGATACATTTCTCATGTATCTGGACAGCCATCCGCCTGTTACATTAGGAGCAGGTGCTGCGTATGATGCGCGTCTTTCGGAGAATTCCTCTTCGGAAACTCGTGCATTTATGCTGGCATTAGGTATATCTATGTCTATGATGTCTCCTTCCTTCAAAAGGCCGATATTGCCTCCTGCGGCAGCCTCAGGACACACATGACCTATGGAAGCGCCTCTGCTTGCTCCGCTAAAGCGCCCGTCTGTTATCAGTGCTACAGTTTTATCCAGCTTCATGCCTGCAAGAGCACTTGTAGGATTGAGCATTTCTCTCATTCCCGGGCCGCCTTTAGGCCCTTCATATCTGATGACAACAACATCCCCGTCGACTATATCGCCGGCGTATATCGAGGCAATGGCATCCTCCTCACAGTCGAATACTCTTGCAGGTCCGCTGTGAGAAAGCATTTCCGGAGCTACGGCACTTCTCTTTACGACGCATCCGTCCTGTGCTATATTGCCCCACATTATCGCTATGCCGCCTGTTTCGCTGTATGGATCATCTATAGGCCTTATTATATCATAGTTCTTTACAAAGGCACCCTGCATGTTTTCGCCTACTGTTTTCCCGGTTGCAGTAATGAGGCTTTCATCGATGAGGCCTTTTTTCGTGAGTTCGCTGAATACAGCCATAAGACCGCCCGCATTGTTGAGGTCATGCATGTGAGTGCCTCCGGCCGGGGCAAGATGACAGAGGTTAGGAACCTTTTCACTGAATTCGTTGAATATATTCAGATCCAGATCCACCCCGGCTTCATTGGCGATGGCCAGCAGGTGGAGCACACTGTTTGATGAGCATCCGAGAGCCATATCGCAGGCCAGAGCGTTTCTTATTGATTTTTCGTTGATTATATCCCGGGCTTTTATATCTTTGTTCACAAGACCCATTATTGCCATGCCGGCGTGTTTTGCAAGACGGATCCTGCCGCTGTCGACCGCCGGTATGGTACCATTGCCGGGAAGTGCTATACCTATGGCTTCAGACAGACAGTTCATGCTGTTGGCGGTATACATGCCGGAACATGAACCGCATCCGGGGCATGTGTTCTCTTCAAATTCAAGGAGTTGAGCATCATCTATGATGTTCGCCTTTCTGGCACCTACTGCCTCAAACATCTTTGAGAGACTGGTTTCTTCTCCGTTTACAAGTCCCGACATCATAGGGCCGCCCGAACATACGACGGTAGGTATGTTTATTCTTACAGCGGCCATTATCATACCAGGCACTATCTTATCACAGTTAGGCACCAGTACGAGCCCGTCAAAGGCATGAGCCATTGCCATAGTTTCCACACTGTCTGCAATAAGTTCACGGCTTGCCAGGCTGTATTTCATGCCTATATGTCCCATAGCTATGCCGTCACATACACCTATTGAAGGGATTTCTACAGGTGTGCCTCCTGCCATCCTTACTCCGGCCTTTACAGCTTCTGCAACCTTGTCAAGGTGGATATGACCGGGAACTATTTCACTTTTTGCAGAAACTACGCCTATCAAAGGACGTTCCAGTTCCTCTTTTGTATAGCCCATTGCATAAAAAAGACTTCGCATAGGAGCCTTTTCTATCCCTTTAGTAACTTTATCGCTACGCATATTTACTTCCTTTCTATAAATATCCAGATAATATAAAAAGTTTGCGAAGACAACATCCGCAGGTGCTGCCTCTTACATGTCTGCGGTAGCACCTGTGGCTTATTGCCGGGCAAACTTTTTAATATATTACGTATTTATAATATTTTATACTGCTGCTGTAAAACTATTTTTTGAGCCAGCTCATCATCTTTCGGAGATCTTCGCCTACCTTGCAGAGGAGATGTGAAGCTTCCTTTCTTCTTGTTGCAAGGAATCTTGCTTTGCCGCCGGCGTTAAATTCCTGAATGAATTCGCTTGCGAATGTTCCGTCCTGTATTTCTGAAAGAACTTTTTTCATTTCTTTTCTCGTATCTTCTGTTATGATTCTTGTACCGGTTCTGTAGTCACCGTATTCAGCAGTGTTGGAAATGGAGTATCTCATCTTGTCAAAACCGCCTTCGTTGATCAGGTCAACGATGAGTTTCATTTCATGGATGCATTCGAAGTAAGCCATTTCAGGTTCATAGCCTGCTTCAACCAGAGTATCGAAGCCGGCCTTCATCAGCTCAGTGACACCGCCGCAGAGAACAGCCTGCTCACCGAACAGGTCAGTTTCAGTTTCTTCTTTGAAGGTGGTTTCAAGTATACCTGCACGGCCTGCGCCTATACCACTCGCGTAAGCCAGGGCATAGTCCTTTGCTTTACCGGAAGCATCCTGATAAACTGCGATCAGGCTTGGTACGCCCTTGCCTTCTACATACTGGCTTCTTACGGTATGGCCAGGGCCTTTAGGCGCAACCATTATTACATCCAGATATTTTGCAGGAGTGATCTGGTTGTAATGGATGTTGAATCCATGGGCGAACATGAGGATATTCCCTTCCTTCATATGCTTTTCTATCTGGTTTTTATAAATAGAAGCCTGAAGTTCGTCAGGTGTAAGTATCATTACTATATCACCGGCTTCTGCAGCCTCTTCTATCCCCATGACTTTGAGCCCTGCAGCTTCTGCTTTTGCAGTATGAGCAGAACCTGGTCTGAGGCCGACAACAACGTCCACTCCGCTTTCGTTGAGGTTCATGGCATGAGCATGTCCCTGACTTCCGAAACCTATGATAGCAACTGTTTTTCCGTCCAATAATCCAAGATTACAATCCTGGTCATAATACTTTTTGATCATTTTTTTCGTCTCCTTTTTATTTAAATTTTAAATTATCAACTGTTATTGCTCCTCGTGCCAGCTTGCACCTCTGCCTATACCGGTTATACCGGTCCTGCACACTTCCATTATATCATGACAGCTCATCATGTCCATAAAGGCATCAAGTTTGTCGGAATCTCCTGTGATTTCAATTATAAGGCTGTTTTTGGAAAGATCTACTATCCTGCCTCTGTATATTTCTACGACTTCCTTGATAGCAGACCTTTCGGTTTTGTCTGCTTTAACTTTTAGGAGAAGAAGCTCGCGATATATGCTGTTGCCTGATTCAAGAGTAAATATCTTTTTTACCACTTCCAGTTTTGCTGTCTGAGTTATTATCTGGTGAAGTCCCTGACGTGTTCCTGTAAACACTACGGTTATCCTCGAAAGCTTTGGATCGTTAGTAGCCGACACCGTTAGGGAATCTATGTTGAAGCCTCTCCTTCCGAACAGGCTGCTGACTCTTGTCAGGACATTGGCCTGATTATCGACCAGTATACTGATGACTTCTTTTCTGATTTCCTTATCCATATCTACCCTCCTGTCAACCTATGATCATGTCCTCTATTGTTCCGCCGCCAGGTATCATAGGGAGAACCCTTTCATCCCTGGCTATTGCACAGTCGATCCATACAGGGCCTTTTTCCTGCAATGCTTTTTTAAAGGCTTCTTCAAACTCCTTAGGATTGTTTGCCGAAAAACCTTTGGCTCCGAAAGCTTCTGCAAGCTTAGGAAAATTAGTTTTTCTTTCAGGAGTGGTTGCGGCGTATCTTTTGCCATAGAAAGATGTCTGCCACTGGTATACCATACCCAGTACTCTGTTGTTCATAATAATGGTTATTATAGGGAGCTCCTGACTTACTGCAGTACATGCCTCGTTAAGGTTCATATGGAAAGAACCGTCACCGGTAAAGTGTATTACCCTCTTGTCAGGGCACCCTATCTGGGCACCGATGGCAGCGCCGTATCCGAATCCCATGGTACCGAGTCCGCCGCTGGTTATGAAGTCCTTGGTCCTGTCATGCTTTAGATACTGTGCAGCCCACATCTGATGCTGGCCGACATCAGTAACATATATGGTTTCCTTATCAGTGAGGTCGCATACGGTCTGTACGATCTCGCTGGGATGAAGATCCGCTCCCTGGCATTTTACGTCTCCGGTTTTCTTTTTCCATTCTGCTGCCTGTGAAACCCATTCTTTGTGATCTTTTTTTCTGATCAGCGGAATAAGCTTTGTAAGAAACTGTTTTATATCTGCAGTTATACCGAGATCCACCAGAACGTTTTTATTGAGCTCGCTGGTATCTATATCTATTTGAAGCTTGCGTGCTTTTTTTGCAAATTTTTCAGGGTTAAGAGCGACTCTGTCGCTGAATCTTGCACCCAGGGCTATGACCAGATCAGCTCTGTCAACTGCCTTATTGGCGGCAATGCTGCCATGCATGCCTATAAGGCCGAGATTGCGTCTGTTTTCATAACCAAGTATACCGGCGGCCATTAGTGTATATGTTGCAGGCATATCTGCGATCTCAAGGAGCTGATTGAGCTCTTTGCCGGCATCCGATGCGGCAACTCCTCCTCCGAAATATACTACAGGACGTTCTGCGGCGTTGATCATAGCCGCAGCTTCCTGTACCTCCTCATCTGAAAAAACGGGAGGAGGATTCAGCGGAAGCGGTTCAGATGGCTTGTAATCAGTCTTCGCTGCAGTAACATCTTTTGTAATATCTATAAGTACGGGGCCTTTCCTGCCGCTGTTAGCTATTCTGAAAGCATTTCTCAAAGCATCTGCCAGATCTTCGATCCTGTTTATAAAGAATGTATGCTTAGTTATCGGCATAGCTACTCCGGTTATGCATATTTCCTGAAAAGCATCTCTTCCTATCAGGTTATCCGGCACATTTGCCGTTATGGCCACCATAGGGATGCTGTCCATAAAAGCAGTGGCTATGCCCGTAACGAGATTTGTAGCTCCCGGACCGCTGGTAGCAAAGACGACGCCTGTTTTACCTGTTGCTCTGTAATATCCGTCTGCGGCATGAGCCGCACCCTGTTCATGTGCCGTCAATATGTGCCTTATCCTATCTCTGTATTCGTACAGTGTATCATAAAGATTCAGCGCGGTTCCTCCCGGATAGCCGAACACTGTGTCAACACCGTGCTCCAATAAGATCTCAGCAACCAGTTGTGATCCTGTTACTCTCATTTTTTCCTCCTTGTATAAATTTGATTTTTATTTCGCTACAAATCATTATATATGGTTTTAAAATAAAATCAACATGTTTTTTGCAAAAATTGTTAATAATAAACAAATAAAAATCAAAAACATAGTTAATATAAACAAAAATAGATAAGAAATTGTAAATCAGTGTATTTGCAGCCCTCATAAAACGATAATCACAATGCAGAGGATATTTTTTGAAATGGTCTGAGAACTCTTATAAAAAAATTAAGGGGCTTTTAACCGGAACATGATTCCGCGGCTTTAATGCCGGCAATACAGATCGTTTTATTTTTAGCGGTTGACAAAAACTTTTTATTACTATATATTAATACCATACATTGTAATACAGATGCGTTGAACGGAATAAATTTGATGAAAATATTTCAGAGAGCAGTCGTCAGGTGAAAGACTGTATATGTAATCAAATGTCTCGCCCGGGAGCATGAAACTTTAAGAGGGTATGTGATCCTGCTGGTATTCAGAAAGTCTGGATTGACAGCAGCGGCCTGATTGTGCCGAAACAGCATGCCAATAAGAGTGGTACCGCGGAAGCATATGCCTTCGTCTCTTAGTTTGAGGCGGGGTATTTTTTTATAATATAATAATGAAAGGAAACTGAATATGAAAAATTACGAGAAATATCAGGTCGGATACTTTCCTCCTGACAAACCTTATAATGAATGGGTGAAGAAGGATCATATCGAGAAAGCTCCTATATGGTGCAGTGTCGATCTGCGTGACGGCAATCAGGCTCTGATCGTACCGATGAGTCTCGAAGAGAAGGTGGAGTTTTTTAAATATCTGGTGAAATTGGGATTCAAGCAGATCGAAGTGGGATTTCCTGCGGCATCTCATACTGAGTATCAGTTCCTCAGAAAGCTGATAGATGAGGATCTGATTCCTGATGATGTCATTGTTCAGGTGCTTACCCAGTCAAGGAAGCATATAATAAAGAAGACTTTTGACGCATTGAAAGGTGCCAAGAAAGCAATCGTACATCTTTATAATTCCACCTCTCTTGCTCAGAGAGAGCAGGTTTTCAAGAAAGAGAAACCTGAAATAATAAAGATAGCTACGGATGGCGCGGCATTGATGAAAGAGTATGCCGCAAAAAATCCGGAGACAAAGTTTTACTTTGAATATTCGCCGGAAAGTTTTACAGGTACCGAAGTGGATTTTGCTGCGGATATCTGCAATGCTGTAATAGATATATGGGAGCCTACACCTGAAAATAAGGTGATAATAAACCTTCCCGGCACGGTGGAGATGTCTATGCCGCATGTTTATGCATCGCAGATAGAATATATGTGTGCCAACCTGCACAACAGGGAGAATCTGATAATCTCACTGCATCCACATAACGACAGAGGTACTGCAGTTGCAGATGCCGAACTGGGTCTGCTGGCAGGCGGAGATCGGATAGAAGGCACGCTTTTCGGCAATGGGGAACGTACGGGGAATGTGGATGTTGTGACACTGGCAATGAACATGTTCTGCCACGGCGTAGATCCAGGGCTTGATTTTTCCAATATGCCTGAGGTCGTGGAAACATATGAAAAGTATACTGACATGAAAGTGCATCCGAGACAACCGTATGGAGGGCAGCTGGTTTTTGCGGCGTTTTCAGGTTCACATCAGGATGCTATAGCCAAGGGAATGAGGTGGCATAAAGAAAAAGGACTGAAAAAATGGTCGGTGCCTTATCTGCCGATCGACCCTCATGACGTAGGGAGAGAATATGAAGCTGATGTTATTCGTATCAACAGTCAGTCGGGCAAAGGCGGAGTAGCATATATACTGGAACAGAATTTCGGATATGTTATACCTCAGCAGATGAGAGAAGAGATAGGATATATGGTCAAGGATCTCTCGGATAAGGAGCATAAGGAGCTGACACCTGTTGAGGTATATCAGGCATTTGCAAAGGAATATGTTAATGTGTTCGACCCTATTGATATAACGGATGCTGTCTTCAGAAAAGCATCGGATTTCAAGTCAAATGACGGCATGATCGCCAGAATCGAAGTCCGTATAGCCGGTGACGAGTACCAGTTTGAAGCTGTCGGAAATGGAAGACTTGATGCGGTCAGCAATGCGCTCAAGATGTCACCGTATACTTTTGATTATAAGTTCATTACATATTCTGAGCACGCCTTGACATCGGAATCAAGCTCAAAGGCTGCTGCTTACGTCTGCATACAGGATAGCGATGATAATATCTTCTGGGGAGTAGGAACTCATGAGGATATCATACTTGCTTCTGTAAATGCTCTGGTAAGCGCTCTCAACAGACAGAACAGAAAAGATCATTTTGTGGAATAAAGGAGGAAAACGATATGGGAATGACTATGACCCAGAAGATTTTAGCGGCACATGCGGGTCTGGAAAAGGTTGATGCCGGGCAGCTCATAAGAGCAGATCTTGACATGGTTTTGGGAAATGATATAACTACGCCTGTAGCGGTGAATGAATTTGAAAAGGCAGGGTTTGACAGTGTATTCGACAGAGAGAAGATATCACTTGTTATGGATCATTTTACGCCTAACAAGGACATAAAGGCTGCAGAGCAGTGTATGCAGTGCAGGACTTTTGCAAAGAGATTTGATGTGAAAAATTTCTTTGATGTAGGAAGGATGGGTATAGAGCATGCTCTTCTTCCGGAACAGGGTCTGGTAAAAGCAGGGGATTGTATAATAGGAGCAGATTCACATACATGTACATACGGAGCTCTTGGTGCATTTTCGACAGGTGTCGGGAGCACTGATATGGCTGCCGGCATGGCTACAGGGCAGGCATGGTTCAAGGTGCCGGAGGCCATAAGATTCAATCTGACAGGAGGTCTGCAGGAAAATGTGACGGGGAAAGATGTCATACTTCACATAATAGGTATGATAGGTGTTGACGGAGCTCTTTACAGATCTATGGAATTTACAGGAGACGGACTTAAAAGTCTCTCTATGGATGACAGGCTGTGTATAGCCAATATGGCAATTGAGGCCGGAGCTAAAAACGGTATCTTTATGGTAGATGAGATCACTGAAGAATATATGAAGGGGAGAGTGAAGGGAGAATGGACTGTATATACACCTGATGAAGATGCTGAGTATATTGAAACATATGATATAGATCTGTCCTCGCTCAAACCTACAGTTTCGTTCCCGCACCTTCCTGAAAATACCAGGACTATAGATGAAGTCGGAGATGTCAAGATAGATCAGGTAGTGATAGGATCGTGCACCAATGGAAGGCTTGAGGATATGGCGCTTGCAGCCAGGATACTGAAGGGAAGGAAGATACATGAGGATGTCAGGGCGATAATAATACCTGCGACACAGCAGATATACAGGGACTCGATAAAAGAAGGTTTTATAGATATCTTCATAGATGCAGGATGTGTTGTTTCCACGCCGACATGCGGTCCGTGCCTTGGAGGACATATGGGAATACTGGCTGCAGGCGAACGATGTGTTGCAACTACTAACAGGAACTTTGTTGGAAGAATGGGACATGTGAAATCTGAAGTCTATCTGGCCAGTCCTGCTGTTGCAGCCGCATCAGCTGTAGCCGGCAGGATATGCGGACCGGAGCAGCTTTGAGGAGCTAATGTGTAATAATCTGATTTAAGGAGGAAACAAATGAAAGTTCAGGGAACAGTTCATAAATACGGAGACAATGTAGACACAGATGTTATAATCCCGGCAAGGCATCTTAACACTTCGGATCATAAGGAGCTTGCAAGTCACTGTATGGAAGATATCGATGCTGATTTTATAAATAAGGTAAAACCGGGTGATATTATGGTGGGCGGTGAAAACTTCGGATGCGGATCATCAAGAGAACATGCCCCGATAGCGATAAAAGCCAGCGGGATTGATTGTGTTATAGCAAAGACCTTTGCCAGGATATTCTACAGGAATGCTATAAATATCGGACTTCCTATACTTGAATGCCCTGAGGCCAGTGAAAAAATAGATGCAGGCGATAAGGTTTCAGTGGATTTTGACACGGGGATAATCACTAATGAAACAAAAGGTGAAACATATCAGGCTTTGCCATTTCCTGAATTTATAAAAGAGATAATGGCTAAGGGAGGACTTATGAACAGTCTTAAAGATCAAGTCCGTATCCGTTGATGACTGATCGTGAGACAGGTTTTAAAAGGAGAAGAAAAATGGAATTTAATTTAGCGGTGATACCGGGCGACGGGATAGGTCCTGAAGTAACAGCTGAGTCCGTAAAGATACTTGAAAAAACAGGAGAGAAATACTCTCACACATTTAAATTTACATATGTAAAAGCAGGCGGAGATGCGATAGACAGCTGCGGAGAATGCTTACCAAAAGAAACCATACAGATCTGTAAAAGCTCCAACAGTGTGATATTAGGTGCTGTTGGAGGTCCTAAATGGGATAATCTGCCCGGAGACAAAAGACCGGAAAAAGCTTTGCTTGGACTAAGAGAAGCTTTAGGTTTATATGCTAATCTCAGACCTGCAATAATACATAAAGCTCTGAGCGATGCTTGCCCTATAAAAAAAGAGATCATAGGTGACAGTCTGGATATCATGGTAGTGAGAGAACTTACAGGCGGCATCTACTTTGGAGAAAGAGGGTACAGAAAAGGTAAATACGGAAATGAAGCTTATGATACAGAAAGCTATTCTGAAATGGAAATAAAGAGAATAGGAAAGATTGCATTCGACACAGCAATGGCAAGGAACAGAAAGCTTGCAAGCGTCGATAAAGCAAATGTGCTCGAAAGCAGCAGACTTTGGAGGAAAATCATCACAGAGATGAGCAAAGATTATCCTGACGTCGAAGTCACCCATATGTATGTAGACAATGCTGCCATGCAGCTTGTAAGAAATCCCAAGCAGTTTGACGTTATCGTAACATCAAATATGTTCGGCGATATTTTATCGGATGAAGCCAGCCAGATCACAGGTTCTATCGGTATGCTTCCTTCAGCGAGTCTCGGTGAAAATTCTTTCGGGATGTATGAACCGATACATGGTTCTGCACCCGATATCGCCGGCAAAAATATGGCAAACCCTATAGCAACGATTCTTTCAATGGCAATGATGCTTAGATATACATTTGACCTTGAAGAAGAAGCAGGTTCAATTGAAAATGCCGTAACAAAAGTTCTTGATATGGGATATAGAACTCCTGATATCGTAAGCGAAGGGACAAAAGAGGTCGGTACGGCAGAAATGGGGGATCTAATAGCAGAAGCAATATAAAAATTTATAAAAGATTGGCAGATGCTTGGCAAAAGTGTATTGACGCCTGACATATGGATGGTTTTTGATTGTGTGAAAAGGATATAAGCAGTACAGGAAATAAAGGAAGGGACTTACTTGACAAAATAGGTACACTAGTGTATACTTGACAAAACAGGTGATATTAAAGATGCAGGAGGTGAGACTTATTTTAATAATAAAGGAAGTCGAATATGCTGTCAGCATCCTTGATGAGCTGTATCACGAAGGCGCGATGTCTGCATCGGAGCTTTCAAAAAGAAGAGATATCCCATCTCCATTTATATACAGAGTGCTGAAAAAAATGGAAATGGCAGGGATACTGGATGTCAGGAGAGGTCCTAAAGGGGGCTATGCTATTTGTAAAGATTGCCGTGAAATCACTCTTTATGATGTCATCAGTGCGTTTGAAAACACTTTTCTTGTCATAGAGTGTATGAAAGACGGTTATGACTGCACTAATAACGACAGTGCTGATTGCTGTATGCATCGAGAATTCGGAAGACTTCAGCAGCGACTTAAAGAGGAATTCAGCAGGAACAGCCTTGCTTCGCTTTTTGAGAAGGATGTTGCCGCTGATAAGTCATAATGAATTACTTATACAGACTGCCCCAATAGGAAAAAATATTAATTTGTGGATTTTATATAAAAAACTGGCGAATATGGAAACATATTTGCTGTTTTTTATGTAAAATAAAATTGGCCTGAATATTGCATTATAATTTTAAAAATAGTGAATATGCATAAAGCAGTATATTTATCAGATGAAATGCATGGAGGTAATTTTATGTGCGATTCAGCCAATGATATATTGTATGATAAGCTGGGAGAGAAATTACGGGAATACATAGATGCGATAAAGGATATAGGATTTGCAAAACTGGAATATCAGAAGCTGCCCCATGATCCCGGATCACCTGCGGAGCTTCTGGAGGCAATATGCAGCATAATAGATACCAGCAAGGAACTCAATCAGATAATAGAACAGAGTCCATCAAGCATATACATAGCAGATAAAGAGCTCAATACCATCAGGATCAACAGGAGCTTTGAGGAACTGACGGGGATAAACCGCGAAACTTTACTGGAGAAAAGCACTGTGAATCTGGAAGAGGAAAATGTTTTTTCGCCATCTGTATGCACCCTTGCTCTGAAGGAAAAGCGCAGAGTGGTAGTCCAGCAGCTTATAAATGATGAAAAAAGCTTTATAACGGCGGGAACGCCGATATTCAATGAGAACGGCGAAATATTCAGAGTAATAACTAATGCTCTGCTTGATGAGAGCACATCAAACATGAGCGCATATATTCAGAACCAGAAAGAGTCACGTGTAGAGCCGCCGCAGAAAATGATAGCCGAGAGTGCTGAGATGAAAAACATCCTTCATCTTGCAGATCTGATAAAGGACACTAAAACCACGATATTGATAGAAGGTGAAACAGGCGTCGGAAAAAGTATGCTGGCAAGGTATATACATGAGACCAGTAATAGAGCGGATAAAAAGATGACGGAAATAAACTGTGGCGCCATACCTGCGGCGCTGCTGGAGTCGGAGCTGTTCGGGTATGAAGGAGGAGCCTTCACAGGTGCTGACAGAAAAGGAAAAGCAGGGCTGGTAGAAATAAGCGAAGGAGGCACAATACTGCTGGATGAGATAAGTGAGCTTCCTCTGCTGCTCCAGGTGAAGCTGCTTCATTTCCTTCAGAACAGGAAGATAAAAAGGGTGGGGGGAACAGAAGAAATAGAGGTTGATGTACGTGTCATAGCGGCTACTAATAAAAAGCTGGAGATCCTTGTGGAAAACGGAGCCTTCAGACAGGATCTTTATTACAGACTTAATGTGGTGCCTATAGTGATACCGCCACTGCGGATGAGAACTGAAGATATAATGCCGGCAGTTTATTATTTTACGGATAAGTATACCAACCTTTATGATAAAACACTCAATATAGATCAGAGCTGCATAGATTATTTCAAGAACAATCCATGGAAAGGGAATCTGCGTGAACTTGAAAACTGCATAGAGCGCCTTGTTGTAACTGAGGGAACTTTTAAATTCAATGAAGATGCGGAAGATGTTGGTGCAGATGTGAAAATCAGTGAAAGCAGTATGCCTGCGGAAGAGAAAAAAATAAATGAAGTTGAGCAGGAAATGGTCATGGATGCATATGAAAAATACGGTAGCAGCTATAAGGTCGCAGAGGCTTTGGGGATAAGCCAGAGTACAGCCTACAGAAAGATAAGGAAATATCTTGCGGAAAACAAGAAAAAATAATTCTCTCAGTGACTTGATGCAATTCATATTGACTTACAGAACGGTTTTGCTGATAAAAATGACTTTACGTGAACGGCGGGTAAATGCTGTAACCGCCGTTTTTTAATGTGTTTGGGAGATTTAAAAAAAGTATTGGTTTTGGCATATAGTTTGCTTTTAATATGTACAGCTAAATAAAATATAAGAATGGAGAAAGGAGAATAGAGATGAATGCCGATCTGAATAAAATAAAAGATTTTATCATCAAATGGAATGAGGAGAATACGGAAGAGTTTTATCAGACAGCCAGAAATATCTGGGAAAATCCGGAATTATCTATGCAGGAGTATAAATCATCTGCACTTTTGATCGGACTTTTGGAAAGACATGGATTTAAAGTCCAGGCAGGAGCTGCCGGGATGCCCACAGCTTTTATAGCAACATATGGAAGCGGCAGACCGGTGATAGGTATAAATGCGGAATATGATGCACTGCCTGGATTGTCCCAGGACGGTGAAAAGCTTGAAAAGTGTGCTGTTATACCGGGAGCACCGGGTCATGGATGCGGGCATAACCTGCTCGGTACAGGAGGTGTCAAGGCTGCCATTGCAGTTAAAGCTGCCATGGAAAAGTATGGGTTGACAGGCACCATAAGAGTGCTGGGAACTCCTGCTGAAGAACTGTGCCTTGGCAAGCCGTTCATGGGGAAGGCGGGCTGTTTTGAAGGGTATGATGCTTTTCTGGACTGGCACCCATGGAGTTATACCAAGACGAATTATGACAGCTGCCAGGCTTATTTCAGCGTCAAATTTCATTATAAGGGAAGTACCTGTCATGGCAATTCGCCTTGGCATGGGAGAAGCGCCCTGGATGCTGCGATGCTTCAGGGCCATGCAGTTGAAATGCTAAGAGAGCATATGTATCCCGGAAATCCGCCTGATGCGGCGAATACCATAAATTATACGTTTACGACAACAGGACCTGAATTCCCAAGTGTTGTTCCTGATTATACAACGGCATGGTATATAGGTAGATTCGGGACAACTGAAGAAATGCTGGAGGCTCTTGAAAGGGTAACAAAATGTGCAGATGCTGCGGCAATGGCTACGGAAACTGAAGTTGAACGTGAGATAATAACCGTCACACATCATAAGATACCTAATAAGGTGTTGGCAGAATGTTTCAGAGACAATATGATGAAAGTAGGTGTACCGAAGTTTACAGAGGAAGAGCAGGCAAAAGCAAGAGCTATACAGAAAGAGCTTGGAAGTCCGGAAACAGGGCTGCCTACTGAACTTATGCCTTTTGAAGGCGGATATACTGTACTGTGTGATACTTCGGAATTCAGTTGGAATGCACCATATGCATCGCCTTGGATAGCAATGGGGATGATGGACTGCGGATGGCATCATTGGGGGGTAGTAAGATGTGCAGGAGATACTATGGGAAACAAGAGTATGGATTGTGCGGCAAAGGTCATTTCAATGACAGCTGCAGATATAATATGTAATCCTGAAATATTGAAGAAAGCCCAGGATGAGTGGAAGGAACGAATGAACGGGAGAACATACAAGTGTCTTCTCCCTGAGGATATGGAGCCTCCGATTCATCTGAATGAAGATGTAATGAAAAAATACAGATGATTTTTAAGTGATATATACTATGGTATTTTAAACAGCGAGACTTCAAGGCTCGCTGTTTTCTTTATGCGCCAGCCGGAATGTTAAATAAATATAGTCTATCTCACTATTGACAATTCAAAAAAAATGAATTATTTTGAATTATATATCATAGTCTGTATCGGGCAAAGGACGTGAGCATAATGACAGATAAATTATATAAAAAGATACGCGACATGGTCATACGATATATGAGAGCCTTGGAAAACGTAGGCTTTGCCAATTATGAACTTATGAAGATAGGGCATGTGCCGCAGAATGAAGAAGAGCTGTTGGATGTTTTGGACATTATTTTTGATTCCAGTAAAGAGCTGAATTATCTTATTGAAGAAGCTCCCAACAGCTTTTTTGTTTGTGATTCAGAGGCGACCTGTATAAGAGTCAATAAATCATTTGAAAAAATGGTAAAGATAATGAAAAAAGACATACTGGGAGTCAATATGAGCGATAAAGATGCAGACGGCAGCTTCAGACCTTCTGTATGTCATCTGACTCTGAAAGAAAATCGGCCGGTTTCTGTGCTGCAGGAAATCGGAGATGTAAAGAACATGGCTGTAACAGGTGTTCCTGTATATGATGAAACGGGAGAACTTTTTCGTATCATAACGAATGCAGTAAAGATAGATGAGGTAGAACCAATAGCTGAATATTTGAACAGAAAACATCATGAAAGCAGCACTGCAGAGGAAAGAAAGACTATAATAGCAAGAAGCGATGCTATGAGGCAGATAATAGAACTGGCAGACGTGGTTAAAGATACTGAATCAAACATACTCATAACAGGTGAGACCGGCGTGGGCAAAGGTGTTTTGGCAAGATATATACATGAAACGAGTATTAGAGGGGAAAACAGGATGGTCAGCATAAACTGTGGGGCTATACCTGAAAATCTTCTGGAATCCGAATTGTTCGGATATGAAAGCGGTGCTTTTACGGGTGCCGACAGCAAAGGCAAACGAGGCCTGATAGAATTGGCTGAAGGCGGGACTCTGTTTCTTGATGAAATAAGCGAACTCCCTCTTATGCTGCAGGTAAAAATACTGCATTTTCTGCAGACTAAAAGAATCCTGAGAGTAGGGGGAACAGAAGAGATCCATATAGATGCCAGAGTCATTGCTGCCAGCAATAAGCAGCTGGAGACAGAGATCCGTAGAGGTACTTTCAGATCCGATCTATACTATCGTATAAATGTCATACCGATAAATATACCGCCTCTGAGGGAAAGGAAAGAGGATCTTTATGCGATGGCAGAGTTTTTCCTTGATTTTTACAGCGATAAATACAATAAAAAAATCGAATTCTCAAAAGATTGTATAAGATATATAGAGGAATATGAATGGCCGGGCAATGTAAGAGAGCTGGAAAATTATATAGAACGTCTTGTAGTAACGAATGACTCGAGCTGTTTCCCTGCATTTGCCGATGCATGTGGGGAGCATAGCGAGAAGGGAAAGCTGGAATATGACCTGATAAAAAAAATCGAAAAGACAGAAAAAGATGCGGTCATAGAAGCATACATGAAATACAAGAGCAGCTATAAAGTCGCTGAAGCATTGGGGATAAGCCAGTCCACCGCATATAGAAGAATCAGGAAATTTATAAAAGATGATAAAAGATAAACTCAAGTCATGATATAACGAAGGACTTTGCTTAATCACTGTTAAGCAAAGTCTTATTTTTATGGAGACAGACTCATGACAAGGATGGTGATGATCTGACATTAGCGGAAATACACGCTTAAAACTGTACACGGCATATTTTTAAGTCAAAAATTATAAAGTGACTTAAATCAGTCTTAATGACTTGAAATGATCGATATAATCCGGATTTATGATTATAGATAAAAATGCTTGATACGATTTAATAGATGCTGCATACGAGTGATTCCAATGGGAAAGGCATGGTGGGAAGTGATTGCGGCATTGTTTGGCATGTTACTTGCTTTATTGTCATATGTAATTATAAAGCTACATTATTATCTTAAAAAGAAGAAAGGAGAAAAAATATGAGCACAACAGTTACTATATCATTGATTGTTTTGGTTATTTTAGTTGTTGCTTTTATCGGAGCCGGAATGTGGTTCAAACGAATGGCCACCACATCTGACGATTTCCTTCTTGCCGGGAGGCAGGCTCCGTTCTGGCTGCTGGCTACCGCATATCTGGGTGGATATGTAGGCGGCGCCAGTGTTTCCGGGTATGTCGGAAATGGATATACTTCAGGAATTTCCGAGATGTGGGCATCATTATTCGTAGTTACCGGAAGTGTTGTATTTATACTTCTTTTCGCCAGAAGGCTGAATTATTTCGGCAGAAAAACAGATGCGGTCACCATATCTGACTTTATATGTGCGCGTTACGGAGAAAAGATGAGACTTCCGGCAAGTATCGTTGCGTTGACAAGACCGACGATACTGACCGGGATGCAGTTTCTGGCGATATCGACATCTATGACAGTCGTATTTAATACGAGTATAGAGTTCGGCGTTGTAGTTTCATCAGTGATCATTCTGTTATATCTTATAACAGCAGGGCAGTATTCGGCTTTGATCACACAGTGGTTCCAGTCTATACTTCAGGCTGCAGGGATAATTCTTTTTGCATTGCTGGCATTTAAGGTGCTGGGGAATCCTACAGAAGTAACTCAGGCATTTTATCATGTTCTTCCTGACAGCTTTACTAATTTCTTCGGTCTGGACACGTCAGTGTTCACTACATATGCACTTACGCTGGGACTGTTTTATCTGGCTGATCCTTGGATGTACATGTGGGCATATGTTGCAGAATCTCCTAAGACAAGCTCAAACGGTATGCTGGCTGTTCTGGGAGGGTCATATTACAATGTTCTGCCGTTCCTTGCAGGTATGGCGATACTGGTAGGAGTAAGTTCCGGAGCATTTATAATGCCTGAGGGGCTTTCCGGTGACAGCCTTTATGCATGGTTCACAATTGAATTTTCCAATACTATAGTAGGTGTATTTATATTGGTAGGGCTGCTGATGACCATAATATCATGCGGATCGTCTTTTGCAATGAATGGTGTGACAATAATAACAAGAGATATATATCAGCGTGTTATCAATAAGAAAGCGAGTGATAAACAGGTTCTGTTTGCCAGCAGAGTATCCGTTATAATAGTTGTGGCGATAGGGATTGCCGCTGCACTTTGGCTCCCGATACTGGTACCGCTTTGGGTTCTTGCACAGGCGATATGTCTGTCCGGACTGTTTGCAACTACAATGAGCGCATGGTTCTGGAAAAGATCTACTACCGCAGGAGCAATGGCATCGACTATAGGAGGAGCTCTTGTGGCTCTTGCATGGGCTATGTATGCATGGGTGACAACAGGAAGTCCGGGTTCTCTTATCGGAGGTTTTCATGCTGTGCATGTCGGAGTTATAGCATCGATCCCTCTTATGGTGATCGTAAGTCTCTGTACCAAGCCTGAATATGATAAGGCAGAGATCACAAGCTGGAAATCCCTGGGTAAGGAGATGAGGGAAAGCACCCTGATCCCTGAATCTGAAAAATGTCTAGGAAAGGGCTTCTTCGGATGGCTCGGAGCTGATACAAAAGGATGGAAAGCATTCTGGATATGCGTAGCTGTTATATTCGGAGCGCACTATGTTCTTTCACTGGCATTTGCCAATATGGGAATTGGTGTGACGATGACATGGGTGGCTATTGTTGTAGGCATAGTTATGATATTTATAATGGCTATACTGGGAGGAAAAGATATAATTAATATGGCAAAAGAGAGCAAGGCTGCAGAAGCAAGGCTCAAAGATGGTAATTAATAAAAAACATATTGGACAGCAATAATCGATAGAGAGCCGGCTCATCAGAAAAGAATGATGGGAACGGCTCCCTTTTTTGTATACGTTTATGCTTTGCTGTCATCTATGCACCACCATGTAACGACAGCGATTATCATAGCGCCTCCTGTAAGAGCAAAGATACCGGGTATCTCACCCACGAAGATAGCAACCCATACGGGATTGAAAAGCGGTTCCAGCATTGCGATCAGCGAGCAGGCAAGAGGAGGACAGTCTCTTGAGGCGATCGCGTAAAGGACATAAGGCACCCCCAGTTGAAATACGCCAAGTATAATAATAAAAAGTATTTCATTACCTGAAATAGATGCAGTGGTCATAAGGCCTGCAGGTATTCCTATGAGTGCAGAGAGACAGTGGGCAAAGAGGATCCCGCTCATCCTGACAGAGTCGTCATCCCGACCCTGACCCGTCATAACAAACATCATAGCCATAAAAACACCTGACAATATACCGAATAAATTACCTATGATATTTCCCGGAGAAAGCTGATCTATGAAGAACAGAAATATGCCCAGCATAGTTATGATAACAGTCAGTATCTCTTTTTTATGCATTTTCTGTTTTAGAAAAATAGCATTTATTATAAGTATAAATACAGGGGACGTGTATTGGAGCACTATAGCATTGGCCGCAGTTGTAAATTTGTTTGCTATAACAAAAAAAGTACAGCAGCCTGCCAGCCCTACAGCTGCACCTGCTGAATATCTGCATAACTTTACGGGAGTTTTGGTGTATATCATATATAGGCCCAAAACAGCGGCCGATATAAGACTGCGAGAGCCTGAGATCAATAACGGGCTCCATGAGATCAGTTTTATGAATATACCTCCTGTACTCCACATAATGCCGCATATAGCCATCATTATCATGGCTTTTCTTTTTCTGCGTACGCTATCCATATTATGTAACCACCTTTTAGTAAATATTATTTGATCCATATATATTATATTGATTATTTTTCTTTTTTCCATAGAAATTTATAAAGAGTATACTAAAAAATGTCCGCATGCTGCTTTCAGAATACGGACACTTTTATCAAGCTTTGGATCAGTATTTAGGAGGCTGCATGGAATCATTACTTTTCATTCAGGATATCCAGAAGTTTGAAACGAAGCTTCATTTTGTTTTCTTCTGTGACAGACGGATCTTCCTCTGTACCATCTTCGGTCCCTTCATCCAGAAGACAAAGCGGCGGGAAAATTACACACCACCAGTTTTCTCCTTTTCCTTCTCCAAGAGTTATGTTTAGAGCTTCATAATTTCCTGCAGGAAATTTGATGTCTCCATATGTCTTCTCCGGTATATATCTTATGCCGAGATCGGCGTCGGCAGAGTAATCATAACCTTCCGAACAGATTATTCCTTCTGCTATTTTTTCAAAGCTGTCGAGGTTTTCCTTTATATAATCTTCAGTTTCCTCTGCGTTTGTAAGATCCTCCTGTTTTTGCATATATTCAATGACCGCATCACGTACTTTCAGCTTAAGAGCCTGATCTCCGACTGTATTGCTGTTGGCGATAACATGAAGCCTGATAATGCCCTCATGTTCGTTTCTGCTGTCGCCGGTATATGTATAAAACAGAAGAAAACCCATTATTATCACTAGTGCCAGGCATATCACACATTTCTTTTCATCTGATATTTTTTTCAATTATAATTCCTCCTTTAAGGTATGCACTTTATCCGGTATGGTAAGTGTTTACCATATAAGGAGGTATTATACATTTTTCTGGAAAAAATATATATTTTATAAGTTGGATTATTATGCCTGCTTCATAATAAACAGCCTTGTGCCTTCGGGGACAGCATCGTCTTCATCCAGCTGATTGAGCCGGGCAAGAGTGGATGTATCGCTTTTATAGCGTTTTGCTATATCCCAC
>CALCKF010000082.1 GCA_937966095.1 uncultured Eubacterium sp. | reverse complement strand
GAAAGACTTTAATCTCCGCATCTATTGCAAATTGAAGAATCTGTTTTACATCTGTAATATTGACCATCTTATCATCTCCACAAATTCAAATTTATCGTTTTCTCTTTTTAAATAAAGAAATACTATTAATAGCAATCGATCCTACAGTAAGCAACATCTATTATAAATAAGCAAAAAGGTGCCTCATTAAAGAAGCACCATTGAATCAATCTTATAAAATTGTGCGTATACCAAATACCTTTATTCAGATTAAATTAAATCACCTTAATTCAATATATACTTCTGTAAACCATTATACTGTATAACCCGAAATATGTATATAAACATATTACTTTACAAAAAAAGAAAAAAGCGGTTCTAATTACCGCTTCTGTCTCTCCTAATCGAACCATACTGCAGTCGCGAATCCGCGCCTGTAGAAGTAATAGTTCGGATAGGAACGTTTTGGTACACCATCAGGGGTTCGAACCCTGGACACCCTGCGAACCTTGGGCGTTTGCATACCGCCTTACCACTTCGTATCGCGTGTTATATTATCTGCGATAATCGTTGAAAATTCAACGTATGGCGGATATCATAACACGAAATGAAACTTAAAGATATTTTATAATTATTATTCAAAAACAGAGCGCTTTGTGGGAAGAATTTATAGATATGAGGAGGAAACAGCAATGATAAGTTATAAGAAATGCGGTGATCAGCTCTATCCTGATCTGAGAGCTTCAGAAGAAAGAATCAGAGAAGTAAACATATGGGGTATTAGACATGGCGAGTATCTGAAGCACCATAAAAAAGTGATCTATTACAACATGCTCACAGCGGGCAGCCTGAACGGACACCTTGCGGAAACCGGTAAGCAGGCGGCTGACATGAAAGCAAAGCTAATAGGCGATATGAAGCGTGCCGAAAATATTACGGAAGAGCTCAAGGCAAAGGATATGATGGCGTGGGTACAGGTTATGAACAGTATCAGTAGCAGAGCTGATGAGACCGGGTACAGAGAGATAATCTATAAATAAATTTATAATCAACAGGTACAATGCTGCAAATAGCTTGTATAAAGTATCTGCAGGCAATATAATTATTATATAAGCAAAGGTTTCAGGCAACGCAGGATATAGTAATTTAGTTGGCTGGGTTGTTCCTAAAACCGGGATTAATGCCTGCAGATATTGAAATTTCAATGAAAAATTAGTTGATTGTTGGTTGACTGAGAATAGAAAAAGGTGATTTATGCTCAGACCTGTTGCTAAAAATGTTAAAGCTATTGAGGCTTACAAGTTTACTGTGGAGTGGTCGAGCGGGCAGGAACTATGTACGGATGATATATTATAGCAGTAAGCAGGCGTAGTGAATTGTAAATCTTCTTACAATGTTCCATTTAAAGATTTAAACGTAATACGGCAAAGGGGAAAAGTCATGCTATATTTAGAGAGTGTCCAGGAGCTTCTGGACGCCAAAGAGGGAGAATACATCCAGTTCAAGGAAGCCAGAAATAGGTTTAGTTTTGAAGATGCAGCAAAGTGCTGTTGCGCACTGGCAAACAATGGAGGGGGCAAGCTTGTATTTGGCATCACAGATAAAAGACCTCGCAGTGTAGTCGGAAGTAGAGCTTTTGATCAGCCTGAGCGTACACGTATGGGACTGATCGACAAGTTGAAAATTAATGTCGATTTTCAATTGCTTGATCAGGAGGGGAAACGGGTATTGATTTTTGATGTAAAGAGCCGTCCAATAGGTTTGCCTGTACAATGCGATGGTGTGGCGTGGATTTATGAGGGCGATACTTTAAAGCCCATGCCCGAAGATATGCGCCGTAGAATTTATGAAGAAATTGGTGTTGATTTTTCTGGGACAATTTGCGCCGGGGCAACCGTCGATGACTTGGATGAGACTGCCATTGAAAAATTTTGTGCTAAGTGGATCGAAAAGAGCGGCAAAAGGCAGCTTGCAACGCTTTCAAAGGAACAGCTTCTCCATGATTGCGGGGCGATTACGGATGATGGCGTGACGTATGCAGCTTTGATCCTTTTTGGAAAGAATACGGCAATCATCAAATATTTGCCGCAGGCGGAGATTATTTTTGAATACCGTTCATCCGAAGCGTCGGGTCCTGCCAATCAGAGGGAGGAGTTTAAGTGTGGCTTTTTCGCTTGTTATGACCGCGTGTGGGAGCTTGTCAATCTGCGGAACAACAAGCAGCATTATCAGGAAGGCTTTTTCGTGTTTGACATTGCTACATTTAATGAGCGCGTTGTTCGAGAAGCAATTTTGAATGCGGTAAGCCATAGAAATTATCAGCTTAGCGGTAGCGTCTTTGTCCGACAGTATCCAGATCGGCTGGCAATTGAAAGCCCGGGCGGTCTCCCTTTTGGTATTACGCTTGACAATATATTAGATCGGCAGTTACCGCGCAATCGGCGTATTGCAGAAATTCTTTCTTTATGCGGCATGGTTGAACGTTCTGGACAGGGCATGAATTTGATGTTTGAGTTGAGTGTCCAGGAGGCTAAGCCGCTGCCTGATTTTTCGGGTACAGATGAGTTTTTTGTTTGTGTTACGTTGAATGGCCTCATAATTGACAAGGCTATGCTTTCTGTTATCAACCGAATCAGCGATAAATGCGGTGAGCTACTGTCCACAACGGATTTTCTGGTAATTGATGCACTGTATCATAAGCGTCAACTTACTGAAAAAATGAAGCCTCGTTTGAATCAGCTGATAGAGATGGGCATTGTCGAACATATTGGACGAAAGAAATATGTTCTTGCAAGAAGTCTCTATGCAGCAACCGGGAGAACAGGTGTGCATACACGGCAAGTTGGACTGGATCGCAATACCAATAAGGAACTGCTGTTAAAACACATTCGTCAGAATAACGCCGTTGGTACTCCGTTCAAAGAATTGCAGCAAGTCTTGCCGGGGTTAAATCGCAACCAAATTCGTGTTTTGATGAGAGAATTGAATGAAAGCGGAAAGGTTTTCTGTAAAGGGAGAACGAGTGCCGCAAGGTGGTTTGCCAATGAATGATTTAAAAGATTGAACGCAACTTGGAACCGACTTGGAACTAACTTGGAACCAACTTGGAACTAACTTAAGATTTATTCAATTTCGTCTGGCAAATCAATATTCCTGAGCAGATAATAATTACAGAACATGCAAGAATAAGGTTTGTATTTATGTGGCATAACCCTTTAATATATGCTACGATAGTATTAAGCAAATGCTTGCAATTTAGAATAAAAAGTTGTAATATTTATACAAGTATAAACCCCTCAGAGGGTAATATCTAAAATTTGTCGGGGGGGGCGAAGCCCCATTGCCTCCGCAACGGGAGTGACATCTCGGAGGAATAACCATAACTGTAATATGTTGAGCACAAGAAAATATATGGATCATATCTCCTTCGAGAAGAAGGAGGTTTTTTATGTTTAAAAAGAAAAAATTGTTAATGCGAGGTTGAGACAGCG
This sequence comes from uncultured Eubacterium sp., assembly GCA_937966095.1. Lineage (GTDB taxonomy): Bacteria > Bacillota > Clostridia > Peptostreptococcales > Anaerovoracaceae > Lentihominibacter. The sequence continues at coordinate 13,468 of CALCKF010000082.1, read as the reverse complement.
TTGAATACAAAATTTCTGCTAAATTAAAAATGAGAGGAGAGAACAAAATGAAAAGGAAAATTTTGTCTGCAGTGTTAACCTTGTTTATGGTTCTTGCAATGATTCCAATGACTGCATTTGCGGCAGAAGATGAAATTTGTGCCGTATATGATGCTGACGGAGATGAAATAGGGGGATTTTCCGATCTCAATAAAGCAACTGCTGTAGCTTCTAATTACATTAACAATTTTGCCTTCGGATTCTTATAAAGAATTAGAACTTCCGGACTATATGTCGGCATATGAAGGAATCAGAGGATGGGGATTTATTTCCGTTGATCATAGCGGCAATATGAATATAAAAAACGGAACTATTTTATTGGGCGAAAATGTTCTCGGGATTCTTGCGATGTATGATGTTAATTTAGACACTATCAATATTGAATCAATCGAAGGTACGGAAGCTTATGGGATTGGTATGCGAGGACACCAGGATATCCACCTTACTAACAGTAAAATTAAAACGGGAGGAGAAGGAAGATCCATCGTCGAAGACAGCGCTACGGGGGATGTTATTTTAGATGAAGATTCGGCGCTTGATTTTTCGCCGGGGGAGAACAGTGAAATTACGATTAAGGATACAGATGGAAATGTTATACAATTAACTACTAACGAAAAAGGTGATTTTGTCATACCGATAGAGGTAACGAACATCTCATTGAATGAAAAGGAATTGTCACTCTGCCCCGGAAAAACTTCTACACTTACTGCCGTTATTGATCCTGAGAATGCAACAGATAAAACAATAGAATGGGAAAGCGAAGATGCAAATGTTGCGACAGTAGATATGAACGGAAATGTTAAAGCTGTTAAGGAAGGTAAAGTGAGTATAACGGCTATAGCAGGAGATTTCTGTGCCACTTGCATTGTCACAGTAGAACATATTGCAGGCCCTGAGACCGTCGATACAGAGGCTACCTGTACTGTCCCCGGGAGTAAGTCTCGCCATTGCACACGATGTGATGCTAAGATAGATGTAACAGCAATTCCAGCCACTGGCCACAAGTTTGAAAACGGAGTATGCACAGTATGCGGAGCAGAAGATCCTGACTATGTTGCACCGGTGGAACCGTCGGCTCCTGTGATCATAGCGGGAGCAAACGGAGTATGGCAGATAGGAAGCAGTGAAGGACTTTCGTTCACTTCAAATGCTGAATATGCTGATTTCCAGAAAGTACAGGTAGACGGTAGTGATCTTGATCCTGCCAACTATACGGTAAAGGAAGGCAGCACTATCGTCACACTGAAGACTTCTTATCTGGAAACTCTGTCTGTAGGCAAACACACGCTGGCAATCGTTTCTGATACGGGAACGGCAACCACAGAGTTTACTATCAAGGCTGTTGCTGACTCATCTTCACAGACAGGAGATGACTTCAATATTGCACTCTATGCAGGACTTGCGATACTGGCAGCGGCAGGAGCAGTAGGCACCGGGATATACAGGAGGAGAGAGCAATAAGAGATTTTAGTATTGCATGAATGAAATCAGATATATTGATTATGGAGTTATAGGACGAGCGCAGCGATAATTGGCTGCGTTCGTTTTTTTATGCAAAGAAGTTTTAAAAATTGATAGGGTTTCAGGCCCTCCTGACATATGCGTTTTAACTCCGTCAGGAGTATAAATGCAGTGCTTGCTAACAAATATGCACGCAGAGCTCATTGTTTTTCTGCGTGCATCATGTCGTGATTCACTTTGGCTGTGTAGTAGCTGTCTATTGTCGCAGGAGCGTTGTACATCAGCGTTATCAGGAAGGCTCGCATATGTGCCACATCGGATTTACAGCGGCTGAGTTCATCGAGAACATATTTTATATGCTCGATGTTGAGCTTGCGGAACCGATCCTTTACCTGGGAAGACGGCCGTTCTTCTTTGTTTACCCGGATAGTTTTTTTGCTGCTTGTGAGCACTTCTGCCGCGATGTTTACGAGCTCATCTACTGCGGTTTTCTTAAAGGGCAGATCGGATATGAGAGCTTCATAATGGATCTGATCTTTGAAAACGGCAGCCGCCTCAGCCGGAAGTGGATAGTCTTTTGTAATAATATTCTCTGTCGTGTTCTCTGTATTTGTATGGCGATTTTCGGTCATATCAATATCGGAAATATGTGATACCCTGTCACTTTTTAAAGTGATAGGTATCACATTTGAAAGTGATACATCGCCCCCTGCTTTCTCCGGATAAGTGAGCTCCATTAGCTTGTCGGGGAATAATTCTATATACAGGACATTGCTCAGCTTCTGCATGTTTGTCGATACCGTTCTGAACTCCCTTCTGATAACTCCGAGAGTTTCAAGCGCCTTTATTGCTTCCGTGACCTGTCTCTTGGAGTATCCGAACTGCTCTGAAAACTGCCTGTAGCTTCGCTGCAGAAGGTCTGCTTTAAAGCGTTTTTTTTTCCCGATAAATTCTCCCGTCGCCTCATCCCTCAATATCTTTGGACGGTACCAGTAGACAATGTCACTCAGCAGCATGATTGCTGTGCTGTTTGGTTTGCCGTTAGATGTTGTTATCGTTTTGAACCAGTTAAGCGGAATGACATTGCCCGTGATCTCCATCCCGTACATCTGATCGACTATTGGACTTCCTGAAGAAAAATTGTTTTTCTGTCTGCTCAATCGATCATCCCCCTGCCTATGAGATCTTGTGGATCTCGCTTTTGTCCCTGAGATTTACATTTTGATTCAGCGATATGAATTTTATGAGAACATCGGTCGGTATGAGTATCTTTCTCCCCACCTTCAGAACAGGCATGGCTTTCCATTCTATGAGCTGCCTCATGGTGTTCCTGCCGATTCCCGTATATTCTGCCGCTTCCTCTACCGTCATTGCCAGTTTATTGCCGTTAATGCAACCACTCCTTCCGTATATTTATTGCGTATTGCAACTATATTATACAGCTTTCCGACAATTTATCAAGCGTTATGCCATTTTAATAAAAATAAATAAATTGCGCATTGCAATAAAAGAGGTGCCGTGATATACTGTAAAAAAATACATAAGGATAAGTGACATGTTTGATAAAGATTTGAGAAAAACTATAGGGACTCGTGTCAAAACGAGGCGGAAGGAGCTTAAGCTCACGCAGGATTACCTTGCGGATAAGCTCGATGTAAACAAATCCACCATACAGCGGTATGAGAGCGGGACCATTGACAACACCAAGAAGCTGGTGGTCGAAGGGCTCGCCAAGGCGCGGCATGTGTCGGAGGAATGGCTCACAGGCAAAACCGATGACATGAAAGCGGATGTCAGCAGCAAGGTGGCTGTGGAGGTGCTCGACGAGCTTGAAAAGGTAAAGACGTATCTTGATATCGATGTGGACGATACCGGGAAGGAGTTTTCAAAGACACTGCTGCTCCTTGTTCTCAGGGAGTACGAGGCCTTCAACAAGTCGCTTGAGACAGCATACCAGAGATATGGCAGGAATGAAGAAATGTACGCAGATATCGCAAAGGAGATAGGATTTGATTCTGCGGGCGAGTTCAACGAAACCATGTTTCTCCGTGAAATTTTACATACATCTAATGCATTCCTGGAGATTTCAGAGCTCATAAAAGCGTACCCGGGTGATAGTAAAGCCGCCCTGGCGCGCCTGAAAAATCTGCAGGATTTCTATGGCTGAGCAGAATACGGACAGGGCATGGTTTAAACAGTATTATGTTGTCAATATCCCACAAAGTGTTCTGCGGAAAGGAGAACACGATGACAGCAAACGAATCGTTACAGAATGGAAGTGTCAGGAAGAAAGGCAATCAGTGGTACTATCGCTTCCGGGTTCAGGAAAGCGGCGGCAGGTGGAAGCAGAGAGAATTCAAAGGAGGAAAGACAAAGAAGGAAACGGAGCTGATGCTCAAGCAGGCTCTTAATGATTACAAATACGAAGGAGAACTGTTTGATCCCGGAAGCCTTACGGTGGCGGAATTATGTGACCAGTGGTGGGAATCCGAGGTGGAAAACAGTGATATGGCTTCAAACAGCAGGACGGGATTGCAGGCCGCTATAAAGCACATCAAAAAGGAAGAACTCGGGTCAAGAAAACTACGCGATCTGACCATAGAAGACATTCAGGCATATGTAGACCTCAAAAGTTACGGAAAATTCGATGAGAAGGGAAACAGGACGGTCAGAGCATATGCCGAAAGCACACTGAGAAAACATTTCAGCGTACTCAACGGAATGTTTAAGTATGCGGTATATCCCAAAAGATATCTTCGCGAAAACCACATGCAGTATGTGAAGAAGAGAAGACAGCAGAAGGTTGTGAAGATATTCGGTGACAGTGAAGAAAACAAAGTGAGTACAATAACTCACGGAGAGTTTGAAAAAGCTGTAGAGTTCTTTTTGAAGGATGAAAATCTCAGTTATTACGCGTTGCCAGTACAGATCGCTTACTATACAGGGCTTAGAGCGGGCGAGGTGTGCGGGCTGAACTGGGAGGATATCGACTTTGAAAGATCGCGGCTTACAGTCAGACGATCCATGTACTATGACAGGGAAGAAAAGTGCTGGGAGCTTAAAGTGCCAAAGAACGGCAAGCAGAGGGTGGTCGATTTCGGAGAAAGCCTTCTTGAAATCCTGAAACAGAGCAAAAGAGAACAGATTGAGAGGCAGAGCAGATACGGGCAGTATTACCATCAGCATTTCATGCAGCCGCGTGAGATCAGGGGGCGCGTGCACTGGCAGATATTTACGAAAGCATATGCAGACGACGGCGTGCTGAGCAGCAGAGTAACAAAGGGAAAATTCAGGTTCTAAAAAATAAATTGGGGTGGCTCGCAGATAGCGAGTCATCTTTTTTAACGAAAAGAGAAGCATTAGACACCTGAATCCTGTAGAATAAAGTTACCACACAAAACACTAAGGAGGTATCTAATGCTCTATCAGGATTGTATCGAAAAACTGCTCCAATTGAAAGAGGTAATTGTAACAAATATTGAATGTCGGGGTTGTGAAATGCATATATGGCTCAGAATGGAACAGCGAATGCACTTCTGCCCTTGCTGCGGAACCATCACAAGCAAAATCCATGATTACCGTACTCAACTGGTAAAAGATGTTTCCATATCAGGATATAATACCATTCTTCATCTTAGAAAACGCCGACATGTATGCCCTGAATGTGGCAAACGATTCGATGAACATATCGATTTTCTGCCTCGATACAGACATTTTACCAACAGAGTAAGCATGCAGATTTTCGAACAGCTGAAGGAATGCCGCAGTATCAAGAGTATTGCAAAGCAGAACAATATATCTCCTCCAACAGCTGCAAAGATCATAAACGATATCAGTTTCAAAACCGTAAAGCTCCCTCATGTCCTTGCCATAGATGAGTTCAGAGGAAATTCGGAAGGCGAGAAATTTCAGTGTATACTGGCTGATCCGAAGAATCACAGAATAATAGATATTCTTCCTGACAGAAAACATGAAACGATACGACATCACCTTCTTAGATTCGGCAATAGAAAGGATGTAAAGCTCATCGTGATGGATATGACAGGTGGATATAGAAGGTTGATGCATGAACTCTTCCCTCATGCGAAAATCATAGTAGATAAATACCACTATGTCCGTCAGATAACTTATGCAATAGAGCGTATACGTGTAGAAGAGCAAAAGCGCCTGTCTGTGACATGGCGCAGGTATTTCAAAAGGAGTAAATATCTTTTACTGAAAGATACAGACAGGCTTACTGTTACTGATAGGGTACAGCTTGATAATCTGCTCCGTGTATCAGAGCCTTTAAGAAAAGCATATGCGCTTAAACAGCAGTTCGAATATGTAAAGGCAAGCACAGAACGCTCCGAAGCTGCCAAAAGGCTAAGCAAATGGATCATGGATGCGCAAAGCAGCGGGCTTATGGAATTTATGAAAGTGTCCCTCACCTATCAGAACTGGAGCAGGGAAATACTCAATTCATTTGAATACCCATATACTAATGGATATATTGAAGGCTGCAATAACAGGATAAAGGTGCTGAAAAGAGTATCTTTCGGTATGCCGAGGTTTTCAAGATTTCGTAGACGCATCATGCATATTATGTTAAATTGATAATGTCTTGATATTGGATGCAGCTAAAATCGAATACATTCCAATTGAGCTACAGGTGCATTATATCGTTTTTCAGCGTCCATATTTCGAGTCGAAAAGAATATCTTTATTCTGCATATAGAGTATCTGATGTGGAGGTTTTGCAGGAGCTTTTAAATGGTAGATTTTTAAAATTCCAGAGGCTCTGACTTAATTGAGATGCTCCCCACCCCAATATTTTTTATAGAACCCAAATTTCTATTATGGTGATACTGGTAATATTTATTTCTTTTACAGTGAAGCAGAGAATAGTTGGAAAGCATACGGAGATTTTTATTAAAATTATTAACAGAATCTACAAAGGGAGCCAGCAGGTTCCCGTTTCTATTTTAAAAAAAGAAAAAAGCGGTTGCGATACCGCTTCTGCCTCTCCTAGTCAAACCATACTATCGTCGCAAACCCGCGTCTGTAAAAGTAGTAGTTCGAATAGGAACGTTTTGGTACACCATCAGGGGTTCGAACGATACGGGTGAGGGCCGGAAACGTTGAAAAACAAGAGGTTTGACCGCACTACCTGAACTGACCTACCCAAGGAACTACCCATAGAAAGGACAAACATAGCGATAGCAATCTCGGGAAACCCTCGCGTATTTTACTGCAAATTAATGTTGGAACTCCAATGAATATCATGCATGCAGCAAGACTCTCGGGCAAATCTCGGGCAAATGGACCTATCTAAAGCCATATTCCCAACACCAAATAACCGATTAAAACCCCATTTCTTCATTGACAAGGATGACTTCAACATCTTCAATATCGTTCATCTTCCGCATATAAGTAATAATGCCGTTGCAAATGCGCTCTGGTCGACGGCAGTCGAAACATTTTAACTCGCCGGTCTTCTTATAATTTATCACACACGGTGTTGGAAGATCATATTTCAGTGAGTTTTTAGGTGCCGCGACATTTCTCGCTCTGAAAACAGCCTCGTCCAGACTTTTCTCGATTTTGTTTGTACTGACAACAAAATATATTTTTTCATGACCAAACAAAGATCCCGCAACACGATTACCTGTCCCATCAATATTGACCATTTCCCCCGTCTCTGCCATTGCATTCACAGAAGTCAGATAAATATCTGCCGTCAAGCATTTCTTCGCAATTTCAAGGAAGCCATCGTTATCAACACTTTGATTCGGATCATATACGGTGTTGTGTTTTGACAGCTTATCATAGAGCTTCATATCAATGATCGTTCTGGAATCACCAAACCCTACGACCTTCCCATCTATCTGCGCATCGAGGTAATCCGCTGCTTCTTTTTGTGTCTCGAAACATCTCACTGTATAGAGCTTTTGCTCCAGTGATTTAATTGTCTTCTCAAGATTCATTGTAGTCCCCCTTTTATCATTTCCGCCACCATTTTATCAAAGAATCTTCTCAATCAAAAGACCCGCCTTTTAGCGGGTCTCACCTTGGTACACCATCAGGGGTTCGAACCCTGGACACCCTGATTAAGAGTCAGGTGCTCTGCCAGCTGAGCTAATGGTGCATATATGTAGTGTGATGAGTGCTGTTATTTGACGAACAAACCAATAATACCATTTAGCAAAGGCGTTGTCAATAAAAAAATGAAATCCTTTAGAATAATAAAAATGGAAAAAAATAGAAAAAATAAACCGCATATTTCCTCTCATACATGTGTGATTATCTGAGCAAAATATTTATAAGGAGGGATGAAAAATGAAAAATGATAAAACATCAAACAGAAGGAACAATAAAAACGAAAGAAGCGAAAGAAATGATAAAAACGAAAAAAACAGAGCGGACGATTCAAGGCAGATAAATAAGAAATAAGCCATGACAGAAGTTATATAAAAGTAGTTTTTATGCAAGAGGGCAGATTTTCCACTATTTTATAAAGGGAGAAACTGCCTTTTTTGCATATACGTTTGAAATTGATGTCTATATATAGTATAATACATGAAACTATATAATCGTATAGCTATGCAATAAAGCGATATTTTAAAAATGTCCGTACTAATAAATAGGAGAATTTAAATGACGACAATTATAATAGTAGTTGTTGTTGCATTAGTTTTTTTTGTTGCAGTATGTGTAGTTACCTTTATGGTATGGAAACGTGAATCGGAGATGCGTACCGACAGCATAAAAGCTATTGAACAGAATCTGGAAAAGCTTGCACAGGAGCTTTCGCCTGATGAAGACCCTGATGTGAGGCGTGTGGCGGAAAGGCATCCGGAACGGATAAACGATGTATCCTGTATGGGATCCATTATAAACGAAAGCCGGATATACAGAACAAAAAAGAAAATATATGATGATCCGTTTGAGTGGGTCAGGGAATCAGGGGAGCAGGTTCATGATACCGGGCAAGGATATGAAGATATAATAGAGCCTGTCGATATAGAAGAAAGCTTGGCAGACAGGGACGTTGTGACAGAAAATAAAGAGGAAATACATACCGAGTCGTTAGATGATGATATACCTGAGGAAAAAAGCCCGGGAGACAGATCCGATAAAGAGTCTGGATATGAAAGCATCAGTGACGGAGGACAGGAACAGGAAACAGGGATAATGGAAATAGACCTTGACTTTATAGATGATATGGATAATGGTGAAAAACAGAATGATGCGGTCCATGACAAATCAGCAGGTTATGATACGGGCAGGAGCGGAAGAAAGTATACAGCATCAGAATTAGAAACGCTGATAAAAGAATGATATCCAAAAGGAGGAATATATGTATTGTAATAATTGCGGAAACGAAATAGCGGAGGGTTCTAAATTTTGCAGTCAATGCGGTACTCCTGTAACACAGCAGACTCCTAAGGTGCCGGAGAAGCCTGATCCGGGAAAAGCTGTGACGGCAGCAGATGAAAAAGGAGTTCCTGTTGCAGAAAATGAAACAAAGAAAAAGCCTTTTTTCGAAGAAATCAATTGGAATATTGAAGGATATCCGGGTCAGGGACCGGAAAAGACGGAGGATATAAACTTCGACTGGAATGCAAATCCCAAGGATATACCTGATTCGATACCAAGGACTGCATCAGCCGGAGATATGGTCAGGGAAAATATCGAAACTGTAAAAGAAGATGCTGTATCACCTTCAGCAAGCAGCAAAATACCTGCTGTGAATGAGGACAAGCCGTTGAGTGCGGCAGACAGGATAGATAAATTTTATACATTTAATAAAAAGAACGAGGAATTTCAGCAGCTGCTTAACCGTGAATATGAGAAAGTAAAATCGGGAAATGCCATAGAGCATGAAATATCTGAGGCTGAACAGCTGGCGAATAAGAGGTTTGAAGAAAGACCTGAAGATTCTTCTATGGAAGCATTTCTTGAAAAAGAAGGAATAGTAAAGCCATATCAGCCTAAAGCATTCGAATCTGATGTACTTGAAAGGATAGAGGCGCAGGAGGCACAGAAAGAGGCGAAACGTGCTGAGGAGGAAGCACGGCTGGCAGCTATAGAGGAGGCAAGAAAGCAGGCTGAAGCCGAAGCTCAGCGGAAAGCAAGAGAAGAAGCAGAGAGAGCCGCAGAAATAGAAGCACAGAAGAGGGCAAGAGAAGAGGCTGAAAAAGCGGCTGAGGCAGAAGCAAGAAAGCAGGCAGAAGAAATAGCAAGACTTGCAGCCGAAGAGGAAGCAAGAAAACAGGCTGAGGAAAGCGCACGGCTGGCGGCTGAGGCAGAAGCCAGAAGACAGGCTGAAGCAAGAGCAGCAGAGGAAGCCAGGATACATGCTGAAGAAGAAGCGCGTCTTAAAGCCGAAGAAGAAGCTCGATTAAAAGCTGAAGCCGAAGAAAAAGTGAGAGCGGCGGAAGAAGCAAGACTGAAGGCAGAGGCTGATCTTAAAGCGGCGCAGGAGGCGGCGAAGATCAAAGCACAGCAGGAAGCCCGATTGGCAGCAGAAGCAGAGGCACAGTTCAGAGCCAATCAGGAAAAACAACGCCTTGAAGCTCTTGAAGCTCAGAAACGTTTAGAAGAAGAAAGAAAAAGAATAGATGCTGAGGCTAATCAGGCAGTAGCAGAAGAAGAAGTAAGAAAAGTCATAGAGCAGACGATGCGTATGCGTGACGAAGAAGCGGCAAAGATAAAAGAAGCAGTTGCAGCCATGAGAGATGGTATAGACAATATAAAAGAGGACGCCGTAAGAAAAGAAGTGGAGGAAGCGCATCAAGCTACCAAAAACCAGATCGATGAGATGGCAAAAGCAAGAGATGCATATTTTGCAGAGCTTGCGAAAGAGTCCGGCGTGGATAATACTCAGCAGAAAGAAGAAAGCACTGATGAAGTAAAAGATATAAGCGAACTTATAGAGGATGCTGATGTATCTCATCCGGTTACAGGAAGAGAGACTATGCTTTCCGATAACGGGATAGATGATACAAAAATAGTTGATAAGAGTGCTGTACTTGCAGGCCTCAGCAGTGATACGAAGATTGCATCGAAAAAATCGGTCCCTGCACCGGAAAGCGATGAAGAGTTTTTTGATAGCCTTGATGCAGCTGCCGAAGCAGGACCTATAGATTTCAGAGAAGCTCCGGAAAAGAACGAAGGCAGTATGGATGATCTGCTCCTCCAGTTTGAAAGTATAAATCATATTGATAATGATAATACCGAAGGAAAAGCTGAAAATCCCGCTGAGAACAGCATTGAGAATACGATCCAGGCCGGAAGCGATCTTGGCAAGGAGTTCCCTACTGAAAAGAATCCGGGTCTTGATGATACAGTAGTGATGAAGAGCGGCAAAACAGAGAAAGTGAAATCTAATGATTTTGATAATTATGGAAATGAAGAAGCCGCTAATTACATAAAGCAGCAGCAGATGCAGCCAGGATACGGACAAAACAGCGCTATGGATGACTTTTACAATGATGATGAAGAAGCTCCGCTTTCGAGAAAAGAGATGAAGCGTAGGGAAAAAGAACAGAAGCGTCTTGCAAAAGAGAAGGCCAAGGAAGAGAAAATCCTAAGCAAGCGGGATGCGGAATTTGATAATATCAAATCACGTGATGTGGAAAATTATGACGAAGAAAAGGGAGGAAAGGGCAGACTTGCTCTTAAGATAATACTGGTAGTGCTTATAGTTATACTGGCGGTTGAAGTTGTCGGTATGGGTATAAGGTTCATAGCCCCTCAGAGCAAAGCTGCAGAATTTATAGATAATCAGCTTAACAAAGTAATACAGCTTATTACGGGAGAGGACACTGAATACAGTGTAATCGCAGCACAGGTGAGGACATCTCCTATGGAGGATAAGACTGATCTCATAAGTGCGCAGATGGATAAAAATAAAAATGATAATATAAAAAGCATAGTATACAGTTCAGATCTCGGATATGATCAGGAGCGTGACGGCAAGGTGTCGGACCTGGTCCTATCACAGCCTATGACCCAAGTAGAGTGGGGTAGAGATGAGGATAACTATCCCGTTTATTATGACGAACAGGTTGTAGGCGTAATAATAGCTTTTGAATCTCAGGTGTATGATCTCAGAAACAAAGGCAATGAAGCAGTGCTTGATATGATTGATCCGGATTCTACCCTATACAGAGAAGTTACTGCCCTTAAAGGTCAAAAGACTGACGGAGATTTTGAAAAACTTGAAATTGGAGAAATAAGACAGGCAGGCAGCAACTATTATGTATGGGTGAGGGAAACTATAGGCAATAATACTACGGAGAAGGTCTATTCGATGTTTCCTGAAAAACAGTTCGTCATGAAATTGACGACATGTTATGAGGTTTAAAAAGGAGGAAGCTTTTGCAGAAGGAAAAGAAAAAAAGAAAAAAAGGAATATGGATAATTGTGGCCCTTCTGGTCATAATAGCGGTATTTCTGAGTCTTATAGGCTTTATTACTGATTTTCTCTGGTTTAAAGAACTGGATTACGTATCGGTATTTTTCACTAAGCTTTTCACACAGATAAAGATAGGTGTTCCTACATTTATAATCATAACGTTCCTGGCATACGTCTATCTGAAATTTCTCAAAAGGGGATATTTCAAGAAGATATCTTCTGATGAACTCGTAAATCATGGAAGACTTAATCTGATATCCTGGGGACTCGCTGCGGTTTATGGAGGTATAACGACATATTTTACCGTGACAAGACTGTGGTTCGATTTTCTGCAGTTTATAAACAGTACAGATTTTGATATAAAGGATCCTCTATATAAACTGGATATCTCCTTCTATGTTTTCAAACTGGATTTTATAGAAGAGGTGAATCAGATAGTGCTTGTGCTGTTGATAGCATTTGCTGTTCTTACAGTAATATATTACTCTATACTTCTTTCTGTAAGGACTCCTAAGATATTTGAAGAACCAGAAGGGAAACAGGAGCAGAACGAGGAGGAAAGCGATTACAGGCGTTTTGGCAACGGAAGTTTTGATAATATCAGCGGGATGTTCGGTAAGTTCACGGAAGCATTCATGGGGAAAGGTGCTTCAGGAAGTTTTAAAGGAAGGCCAAGTCACAGAAAAAGTACATTTGACAATCAGAACATCAAAATGCTTGTTACCATTGCTGAAAAACAGCTTATAATTGTCGGTATTCTTTTCTTCCTGATGGTAGGTGTAAACTTTTTCCTCAAGCAGTATGATCTTCTGTTCGGAAGTACAGGAGCAGTATACGGCGCAGGATTTACCGATGTAAATGTGACATTGTGGGTATACAGGATAATAATGATCCTGTCTGTGATTGCCGCTTTCGGGTTTGCATTCGGAATAAGCAGAAAAAGGATCAGACCTGCAGTCATAGCGCCGGTGGCAATGATAATAATAGGACTGCTTGGCACAGGTGCGGCACTGGTGGTACAGAACCTGGTTGTTACACCTGATGAAATCAACAAGGAAAGCAAATATCTGGAGAGAAACATAGAATATACACAGTATGCCTATGGGTTAAACAATGTAGATACGAAAGCATTTGAGGCGAATAACGATCTTACCAGTGAAGATATAATCAATAATGATGAGACTATTTCAAATATAAGGATCAATGACTATACTCCTGTGAGGACATTCTACAATCAGACTCAGAGTATAAGACAGTATTATACATTCAATGATGTCGATGTAGACAGATATATGATAAACGGTGAGTATACCCAGACGTTCCTTTCGACTAGAGAAATAGATGAAAATTCCATAAAGGATACATGGCTCAACAAGCATCTTAAATATACACATGGATATGGCATAACACTTTCCAGAGTTGATAAGATCACAGAAAGCGGACAGCCCGATGTTCTGATAGGAGGTATACCTCCTGTGTGAGGTATAGAAGAGATAGATATAACAAGACCTGAGATATATTCCGGAGAACTGACTAATAACTATGTTCTCGTAAATACATCTGAAG
>CALCKF010000081.1 GCA_937966095.1 uncultured Eubacterium sp. | reverse complement strand
CTCATATGCGGAAGCGGGGCGCTTATGTCGGCTGTGGCCAGAGCTGCGGCAGCCGGAAGTCTCACAGGCTTTGAATTCGCCTCAGGGATCCCCGGATCCATAGGAGGCGCTGTGTTCATGAATGCAGGTGCGTATGATGGAGAAATGTCGATGATACTTTCCAGAGCAAAAATAGTTTCGAAAGACGGTCTTCGTGAATTCCACATGAAGGCGGAAGACCTGCAGATGGGATACAGACATACGGTCCTGCATGAGTCGGAAGACGTGGTGGTGGAAGTGGAGCTGAAGCTGGAAAACGGAGACGCGGACATCATACGCAGCAGGATGGCTGAACTTGCAGAAAAGAGAAATTCCAAGCAGCCGGTAAATTTCCCCAGTGCAGGCAGTTTTTTTAAAAGACCTCATGGGCACTTTGCCGGCAAGCTGATACAGGATGCCGGACTGAAGGGGCTTTCTGTAGGAGGAGCCCAGGTTTCAGAGCTACACAGCGGGTTTATAATCAACAGGGGCGGAGCAACTGCTGCGGATATACTGCAGCTTATGGAGATCGTACAGGCCAGAGTTTTTGATGAATTCGGGGTAAAGTTAGAGACGGAGGTAAGGATAATTGGATAATGGTGAAAAGATGTCAGACAGGTACAGACTCGTCTATGATCTGCATACCCATACGACATATTCACATGGAAAGGGATCTGTAGAAGATAATGTAAGAGAGGCATTCAATAAAGGCCTTGAATACATAGCTATATCCGATCACGGACCTGGACATCTGTTTTACGGGATAAACAGAAACGACATAGTGAATATAAGAAATGATATAGAACGTATGAATGTAAAATATCCGAAGCTCAATGTGAAGATGAGCGTTGAGGCGAATATAGTCGAGGGTGGAAACGGACTTGATGTGACTCCCGAGGAATTTGAGGAGTTTGATTTTATAATCGCAGGCTATCATTACGGTCTGTTTGGCTGCAGATGCATAAGAAACTGGCTCTGGAACAAAGGGCTTAAATACGGAGAGGAGAAGCTTAAAGAAAAAAATACTGAAATGGTGATAAGAGCTCTCCGTGAGAACGATATATCGATACTGACACATCCTGGAGACAAGGGCCCGTTCGATATAGGGGCCATAGCTGAAGTATGTGCTGAAACAGATACTCTTATGGAAATAAATACATGGCATGGTCATATGACAGAGGAAGAGATCAGAACGGCAGCGCAGGTAGAGGATGTGAAGTTTATAATAAGCAGTGATGCCCATTCTCCCGACAGGGTAGGTGATTTCGCGGAAGGTGTGGAGAGGGCGGTCAGAGCAGGACTTGATCTCAGCAGGATAGTGAACATAGAGGAGAAAAAATGAAGGTAATAATAGTTACGGGATTGTCAGGCGCAGGAAAGACACAGGCTGTCGACTGTCTTGAAGATATGGGCTATTACTGTATAGACAATATGCCGCCGGCTCTGATAAAGAGCTTTGTGGATCTGACTTCCGGAGGAAAGGGGATAGATAAGGCGGCTTTCGTTATCGATGTGAGAGGCGGAAAGCTGTTTGATGATCTCAAGGAAGCTCTGGAAGAGATGGAAAAAAGCGAAATAGATTACAAGATACTTTATCTGGAGGCATCCGACAGAACGCTGATAAAGAGATATAATGAGACAAGAAGGTCTCATCCTCTCTCAGAAGGCGGCTCTGCCGCAGCCGGACTGAAGCGTGAGCGGGAAAGGCTGGAAATACTGAGGAAAAGGGCCGATTATATAATAGACACATCCAACATGAAGACAGCGCGGCTTTGGGATGAGATAAAGCATCTTCTCACATCGGAGGAGACCAGTGAGACATTCATGATAAATATAATGTCATTCGGTTATAAAAAAGGAACTCCGATAGCAGCTGATTTTGTTTTTGATATGAGATTCATACCGAATCCTTATTATGTCAAATCTCTGAGGCCTCTTACCGGAAACAATGCCAAGGTACGAAATTATGTGCTCAAACATCAGATAACCCAGGATTTTCTGCAGAAAGCAATGGATATGATACAGATGCTTATCCCTTTTTATATAAAGGAGGGCAAATACAGTCTGACAGTCTGCATAGGCTGTACCGGAGGACACCACAGATCTGTGGCTGTGGCCAATGAGCTGAACAGCAGGCTTCGTGAGAATGGAAGAAGGACAACTTTGGAGCACCGGGATCTTTAGAGGGGATTTCATGCTTTCGAAATGGCGGCAACGATGCGGTATGACCTCTCTGAATATATCGGAGAGGTTTTTGATTTAGAATGACATCGGCAGGAAACAACGGGAGGTAAATATGTCATTTTCATCTGAGACAAAAAATGAACTGGCGAGAATAATGCCTGAAAAAAAATGCTGCATGCTGGCTGAGATAGCAGGATTCATGCGCATAGCAGGAAGTATACAGCTTATAGGAGGCGGCCGCTTCAAGATAGTTATGACAACATCCAGCCCTGCAGTGGCAAGGCATTACAAAATGATGATAAAAAATTATTTTTCCATCGATACTTCTGTAAGTATGGGACAGGCAAATTCCCTGAAGAGAGGGCATGCATATATACTTTCCATAGGGCCTGAGGATCTTAGCGAACAGATACTCAGGGAAACAGGCATACTCATGGTAAAAGAAGGTATGAATGTGATAAGTGACGGGATATATGAAGGACTTGTGAGGACCAAATGCTGCAGGAAAGCCTATCTCAGAGGAGCCTTCCTCGCAGGTGGAACGGTGAACAATCCGGAGAAAGAATATCATTTTGAGATAGATACGGGGACGGAAATTCTTGCCAGGGACCTCAGAAAGCTTATGAACACATTTGTAGATATAAGTGCGAAAATCGTTACAAGAAAAAAAGGATACGGAGTTTATCTCAAGTCGGGAGAGCAGGTCCGTGATGTTATAGGTATAATGGGAGCTTCAAATCAGTTTTTCAGATTTGACGATGTGATGATGCTGAAGGGTATAAGGTCACAGACATACAGACTCAATAACCTTGATAATGCCAATATAGACAAAGCCATAAAAGCGGCGGAAAATCAGATAAGGAGTATAAAGAGGATACAGGAAAGGCGGGGACTTGATTTCCTGTCAGCAAAGCTCAGGGAGGCTGCGGAACTGAGACTTGAAAATCCGGATATCGGGATAGAGGAACTGGGAAGGCTCATGGATCCTCCGTTATCAAAATCGGGAATAAACAACAGGCTCAGACGAATAGAAGAAATTGCAAAGGAGCTGTAAGGAATATGAATAAGCTTGAATTATTGTCTACAGAGGAATTTATGGAAAGACACAGAGAACTGACAGGACACAGGCTGCTGATGCGTAATCTGGAAAGCATGAAGCATTGTAGCGCTGATATGTTCGGGAGCTGTGTAGTAGGTACATTGGTGATACCCGATAAGGAGGATTTTTCATCAAATATGTTGAAATGCGGGTTTTATCTGGACGAAGACAGGCTTATCATAATAGACGATGAAAAAAAAGCGGAAGGTATATTCCATGAGATGGCTCGTGAGGAAAGCTTTGAAGGAGAGTCACCTTTCCTTATAATGCTGGAGCTGCTGGAATATCTGGTGAGGGATGATCTGTTATTTCTTGAGGATTATGAAAGAAAGCTGGATTCAGTGGAAGATATGGTTACGGATGATATATCGGATCTTCCGGACGATTTCGATGGTTTCGTTGCCAGATACAGGAAAGAGATAAGAAAAATGAGCGGATATTACAAGCTTCTCGCTGACGTGACGGATGTACTGGAGGCAGCTATGACAAGAGCGCAGAAGGAAAAGGAACGCCAGCTGTTTTCATATCTCAGCAACAAAGTCGACAGGCTTTATCATGATTCCAGAGAAATGAGCGAATATGCCTTGCAGATAAGAGATATATATCAGTCAAAGATAAGCTCAGGCCAGAATAAAGTGATGCAGCTGCTGACGATAGTCACAACTATATTTATGCCGCTTACTCTGATAGCAGGCTGGTACGGCATGAATTTCAGGATAATGCCGGAGCTGGGGTTCCGGTACGGATATCTTTTTACAGGTGTGCTGGCAGTAGTTGTAGTGATAATAGAGATAATAATTTTCAAAAGGAAAAAGTGGTTTTAAGGAAATAGCATGGAAAAAGGACAGACAGTAACAGTAAAAATAGAAGACATGAGCAGTGAAGGCCAGGGTATAGGAAAAGCTGACGGATTTGTGGTATTTGTCGAGGGGACAGTGCCGGGAGATGTTGTCAGAGCCGAGCTTGTAAAGGTAAAGAAACGCTATGGATCTGCTAAGCTCATGGAGATAATAGAAGCTTCCGCAGACAGGACAGATGACTTTGGCTGTGTTTCTCTGGAGCAGGGATGCGGAGGATGCCCTTACAGCCGTATCGGATATGGTGCACAGCTTGCATTAAAAGAGAGACAGGTAAGGGACCGGCTGGAGCGGATAGCGTGTATAGAAGATCCGCAGATGAGGCCGATAACAGGAATGAAAAAAGATGATAATAACGGATACGGGCCGTTTAGATACAGGAACAAGGCACAGTTCCCGGTAACCACAGGCGGGATAATAACAAGAAAAGGAGGCGTAGTGGAAAATCTGGGCGATACTAAAGTCGGATTTTACAGGCATAAAAGCCATGATGTAGTGGATTGTCAGGACTGCCGGCTGCAGTCAATGGCTGCCATGGCGGCTGCCGATGCATTACGCCGATTTATGAAGGAGGACAACATAACAGCATGGGATCCCAAATGGGATAAGGGCCTGATCCGTCATCTTATAGTAAAAAGCGGCTTCAGGACAGGCGAAGTAATGGCTATCCTGGTGATAAACGGAAAAGGGATACCTAATATACAGAAGCTTATCGGTATGATGGATGATGCCATATATGATGCCGGATATTCTCTGGAAAGTGTCGTTCTGAATATACGAAAGAGTGCAGACTTCGGCGGACAAGGTGCTTCGTATCGTAATGGAGGAGATGTCATGGGAGATAAAAATATCGTAGTGGCCGGAAAGAGTGTCATAAAGGATATCATAGGACATCTGCAATTCGAGATATCTCCTGCCAGCTTTTATCAGGTCAATCCGATACAGGCGGAGCGACTTTACGATAAGGTCCGTGAATACTGCATTTCAGAAAGGAACGGAGCAAAGCCCATACTGCTGGACTTGTACTGTGGCGTTGGGAGTATAGGCCTTTACTGTGCAGATATCGCAGAAGCTGTAATAGGTGTTGAAACTGTAAGAGAAGCTGTAACAGATGCCAACAGGAACGCTGTGATAAACGGTATAGTAAATGCCAGATATATCTGCGGCCGGGCAGAAGAGATCCTGCCAAGGTATGCCTCGTATCAGGAAAATGAGGCGGAGGATAAAGAAATAGCAG
>CALCKF010000080.1 GCA_937966095.1 uncultured Eubacterium sp. | reverse complement strand
AGAAATACATCGAAGAGGGACATTTCGGCGGTAAAGGTTCGGATTCTCATAAGGCTGCAGTTGTAGGAGATACAGTCGGAGATCCGTTCAAAGATACTTCTGGTCCTTCGATAAATATCCTTATCAAGCTGATGACCATAGTATCTTTGGTATTTGCACCTGTTTTCGTGCAGATAGGCGGGCTCATCAACATGATATTCTAGATATAAAAATTTTGGAATTTGATAAATACGACCGGCAGATATACTTGCCGGTCGTGTTTTATTGATATTATAAAAATTTTGAAAAACTTGGAATTCTCCTTTTTAAATATTTTATTTTAAATTACAGATAATAAAAAAGAAAAATAAGAGGAGAGGAGAAATTAAATGAAAAAAATCAGGATGTTTATGGCAGCAGTACTCTGTATATCGCTCTTTGCTTTTGCCGGATGCGGCTCTGATGATAGTGACATGAACATGAACGACACTGACAACGGAACCGTGACAGAAGAGACAATGGATAAAAATGAAGATAAGAGTAAAGATAAGGATGGATCGGTGACTGAAGACATGGCTGATGATGCCAAAGATGCCATCGATGATGTGGAAGATGCCGTTGACGGAAAAGATTCCACAAAAGCGACAAATAACAACAATTAGTATTGCAGTATAAAAGGTGGCGCTGCCACCTTTTATACTGTACAATATATCCAGTACATATGAAAGGCGGATATCATGGGCAGGAAAAAGACGAGTAAAAATATTACAGGAAAACTGATGAAGCACAGAAAAGGGTTTGGTTTTGTCAGCTGCGAGGGGTTTGACAGAGATATATTCATATCTGCTGATTCTATGGGAGGTGCTATGGACGGAGACGAAGTTGAAATCGATCTCATACCTGAATACCTGTGGAGGGAATCTCCGGAAGGAATTGTAACAAAGGTGATAAGCCGCAGTGTGACAGAAGTGGCAGGGACATTTGTCAGAAGCAAGAAATTTGGATTTGTTATACCTGAAAGCCGCAAATACAATGAGGATATATTTGTAAGAAAAAAATATTTTTCAGGTGCTTCAAAGGGTGATAAGGTAGTTGTTGAAATAATAAAATATCCCGATAAAAGAAACAGTGCCGAGGGAAGGATAGTAGAGATAATAAGCAGAGCAGGCAAACCAGGGGGAGATATAAAGGCGATAGCCAGAAGTTACGGTATGCGTGAAACCTTTCCCAGTCGTGTAAATGCAGAAGCAGCAGCAATGAAGAAGCGAGGGATAAAGGGGCAGGATATATCAGGAAGAAGAGATCTGAGAGGCAGGAAGCTGTTTACAATAGACGGCGCTGATTCAAAGGATTTTGATGATGCAGTCTCCATAGAAAGACTTGAAAACGGCAATTATCTTTTAGGGGTCCATATTGCGGATGTGGCTCATTACGTAAAAGAAGATGGGCCGATGGATAAGGAAGCATTTAAAAGAGGAACAAGTGTATATCTTCTGAATCAGGTGATACCTATGCTCCCCAAAGCTTTATCAAATGGCATATGCAGTCTTAATCCCCATGAAGACAGGCTTGCTCTTTCTGTGGATATGGAAGTGACACCTGAGGGTGTTGTTTTGGATCATAATATATATGAGAGTATTATAAATTCTGTTGAACGTCTCATATATGATGATGTGTCAGATATCATAGAGAAAGACGATAAAGTTTTAAAAAGAAGATACAGCCATATAAAAGATGATCTCATTATGATGAACGATCTGGCTTTGGTGCTGGCAAAGAACAGGCATGATAGAGGAAGCCTTGATTTTGATCTTGATGAAGCCCGTATAACACTGGATGATAAGGGTATACCGGTTGAGATCGATGTAGCAGGCAGGAGAAGTGCAAATAAGCTTATAGAGGAATTTATGCTTCTGGCCAATGAAACTGTGGCAGAACATTTTTTCTGGCTTCAGATGCCTTTTATATACAGGGTCCATGAAAAACCGGATATCAGGAAGATGGAACAGCTTAGGATATTTCTTAAAAACTTCGGTATAGTAATGAAAGGAAGCTCAGCAGAGATACATCCTAAAGCCGTAAGCACGGTACTTGATCAGGTAAAGGGAAAATCAAGTGAAAATATTATAAACTCCGTTACATTACGATCGATGCAGAAAGCATTTTACAGTACGGAATGTGAAGGACATTTTGGCCTGGCTCTGAAATATTACTGTCATTTTACGTCTCCGATAAGGCGATACCCTGACCTTATGATACACAGGATTATAAAAGAGAATATTAAAAATGGTGTATCTGCGGGAATGATAAAGCATTTCAAAAAGAAATCGGAGGATGCAGCCGAGCAGTCGTCGATGGCGGAACGCAGAGCTATTGAAGCAGAACGCGAAGTTGAAAAGCTCAAAAAAGCAGAATATATGGTCAGTCATGTTGGTGAATCTTTTGACGGTATAATAAGCGGAATCACTGATTTTGGTATATATGTCGAACTTGACAATACTATAGAAGGGCTTGTCAGAATAGAAGAGCTAAGGGATGACTACTATGATAATGACAGAGAAAACTATATGCTAAGGGGAAGAAAAACAGGCCGGACATACCGTCTCGGAGACAGAATGAGAGTAACTGTGGATAATGTAAACATGGAAAAACGTGAGATAGATTTTATCCCTGCATACCGTCAGTGATGCTGATGGCTGAAAGTGCATCACCTGCTTCGTCTATATATACCGGCTTTGATGCCAGATCTCCCAGAGAAAGCATGCCCACTATTTTACAAGATTCTACTACAGGCAACCTTCTTATACGGTGTGCTGAGAAAAGGAGCGCGGCATCATGTATGCTCATTTCAGGGGGAACCGTTACGGGATCGATAGTCATTATATCTTTTGAAGTAAGACGTTCTGTATCTCTGGCCTCATTATCGTCATAATGATTTTTTGCAACTGCTCTCAGGACTATATCCCTGTCGGTAACTATACCTTTCAGATTATCCATATCATCACATACGGGTATGCATCCTATATCGTCCTTTTTCATTTGAAGAGCTATCTGTGAAATGGATGTATCTTCCCGTATACATGTTATATTTGTGGTCATAAGATCTTTTACTTTCATATTTCCCTCCATGTCATATATAATTATGATTTCCGGAATATCATATAATTATCAGGAAAGAGATAAGATTTATTTGTGATTATCTGTCACGACCCCAGAAATTTCTTGTAAAAAGTATTATGATCGTAAACAATTCCAGTCTTCCAACTATCATGAGAAAGCTGAGGAAAAGTTTGAGGACAGGATGAAAAAGGGAAAAATTACCAAGTGAAGCTGTTTCTCCAAAAGCGCAGCCGGTATTTGAGAGCATCGCAAGGGCTGAAGTAGCTGTAGTTTCAAGATCAAGTCCCTGGAAAGACAGTACAAAGCAAGATATAAGAAATACCAGCATATAGGCAAGTATAAAAGTTGTGATTCCGGAAACAACAGATGCCGATACTGCACTGTTACCAAGTTTTACAGCCACTACAGAACGTGGGTGTATCCTTTTTATGCATCCTCTCCAGATAAGCTTGATCATCACTAGTATCCTTATTACTTTTATCGAACCTGATGTGGATGCCGCGCATCCGCCTATGAACATCAGCATTAACAGTACCATTTGACACATAGATGGCCATATGATATAAGGCGATCTTGTGTATCCCGCAGTGGTAGACATGCTGACTACCTGGAAAAATGCATCACGAAGAGCCTGTCCTATACTGTCATCCGTGTTGAGAAGGAGGCCTACTGTGCAAAGGACAGTGGCAATTGCTATTATTGTTATAAATGCGCGCAGTTCTATATCCTTTAATATGAAAGAAATTTTTCCGGTTATCAGATAATGATACATTATAAAATTCACTGATGCCAGTATGCAGAATACGGAGATAACGATTTCTACATAAATACTGTCATAATATGCTATACCTGTAGGATGGACTATAACCCCTCCCGTACTTATGCTGCCCATTGTGTTGATGATAGCATCGAATGCACGCATTTTGCCGGAAAGCATAAGCAGGATAAATTCTATTACAGTAAATGAAATATATGTTATATACAATATCTTTGCCGAGTCACTCATTCTAACCGTCATTTTTCTGAGGACAGGACCCGGGGTTTCAGCCCGTGCTATCATCTGTCCGTTTATACCCAGCGCAGGCAGTATGGAAATGACGAACAGCAGTATACCCATACCGCCAAGCCAGTTTGATATTGCTTTCCAAAGCATGAGACTCCTTGAAAGTATGCCTGTAGCTACGGCAGTGCATCCTGTTGTGGTGAATCCGGCAGTGGCTTCAAAAAATGCGTCTATATAATTTGAAGTGAAGCCGGAAAGGTAATATGGGAAAGATCCTGCGATTGAAGCCACTATCCAGCATGATGCAACGACGATATAACCTTCACGCGCACGGAATTTCATCTTGTGAGCCCTTATAAACAACGTGAGAAGGACGCCGACTATTATTGTCGGCGGTGTGCATCGTCTGAAAGCGTAGATGGACGATACATCTCCTGCATATTCGGCATATACCCAGGGTATTATCATGGATATACCGAGAATAAGTATCATTATGCCCAGTATCTTTACTATGGCTTTGTAGTTTAGGTTAGTGATCGACATATGGATTCTCCTGTTTTTTATCTGTCGGGATTCCAGAATCTAGGTGTAAGTAAAATAAACAGAGTGTAGAGTTCAAGCCTGCCTGCCAGCATATATATAGACAGCAGATATTTGGAAAGTGTCGAAAGTCCGCCGAAATTCTCTGTAGGTCCTACAGTTCCGAATCCGGGTCCTATATTACCGAGACACGTTATCACAGATGTAAAGCAGGTTGTTATATCCGCGTTTTCGAATGATATGATGAACGCTCCTATAAAAATCATTGCAATATATAGGAAAACATGGTTTGCTATTGCCGAGACAGTATCGCTTGGCATCGTTTTACCATTGAGCTTTACGGTTTCCACTATATTAGGATGAAGTCTCATGGAAACGCCGCGCTTTATCAGTTTGAAAATAACAAGCAGGCGAACTACCTTTAGACCTCCTCCTGTTGATGACGAACAGCCTCCGACGAACATCAGAAGCAGCAGTACCATCTGGCATACCAATGGCCATTTTTCAAAGTCTGTTGTGGCAAATCCTGTTGTTGTCAGGATAGTGGATACCTGAAAAACAGAATCGGTGAAAGCAAGTTTGACAGAATTATATTGCCCGCTCACCAACAGAACCAGAAATATAAAGATAGATGCGACAGCGAAAATAAGAAGATAAAGCTTGAATTCCGAATCCTTCATGAATACACCGGGACCTCTTTTGAACGCCAGGTAATAGAGATTGAAATTCACTCCGCAAAGGACCATGAATGCGGTTATCACCATTCTTATATATGTGCTGTCAAAGTGAGCTATGCTGTTGTTGTAATTAGAAAAGCCTCCTGTGCCTACACTTCCGAAAGTATTTATGAGAGCATCGTAAAGACTCATGCCTCCCAGCATGAGAAGTACAGTTTCCGCCACAGTAAAAAGAAGGTATATGGTATAAAGGGTTTTCGCTGTATCTGACATTTTTGGAGTAACCTTGTCCAGAGAAGGGCCGGGAGCCTCTGAAACAGCTATGTTCTGGCCGCTTATGCCAAGAGACGGCATAAGAGCTATGGCGAATATAAGTATACCCATTCCGCCTATCCAGTGGGTAAAAGATCTCCAGAACAAGATTCCCTTAGGAAGAGCCTCGACGTCTGAAAGGATGGAAGCTCCGGTAGTTGAGAATCCGGAACATGATTCGAAAAACGCATCTGCAAAGTGAGGGATGCTTTCGGTGACCATAAAAGGAATTGCACCGAGTATCCCGGATATTATCCAGCAGAGGGTGACTATAAGAAAACCGTCTCTTACTTTCAGCTGATGAGTATGTTTTTTACACAGCTTGGCAAGTATGATACCTGTTGTTCCCGAAATCGCCATTGTCAGCAAAAATGGAAGAAAAACTTCGGCATCATCATATATAAACGATACTAAAACAGATGGCAGCATTGAAAAACCTACCACCATCATTACAATCCCTATTATTCTAAATACTGAGCTTATGCCCAAATTCATAAAATCACCTGCTATTTTTTAAGGAATCCTAGTTTGCCTGTATCCTTAAATAGAGTTTCTGTGCTTGAACGGTCGCTCAGCATACTGAGCAATATAACTTTGTCATCCTCGTGGATCTCAGTATCCCCGGTAGGTATGATCACGTCAGTTCCTCTGTGTATGGCTGCTATTATTATACCATCATGAAGATGAAGCTCAGACAGAGGTGTATCCAGGATATTCATGTGAGGTGTTGCGATGATTTCCATCAGTTCAGCTTGTCCCTGTATGAGTTGTGAAGACAATATTTTTTTTGATCCCTGTACAAAACGCAATATGCTGCTTGTAGTTATATCAAGCGGATTTAGTGCCATATCTATACCCATATTAGCAATTATCTCGGCGTAACTCGTCCTGCTGACTTTTGCTATGACATCCTCGACACCATGCTGCTTTGCCGTGAGCGCAAGGAGAAGGTTATCCTCATCAAAACCTGTCGCGGTCACGACGGCATCCATCATGTCCATATTTTCCTCTTCAAGTAGAGTAAGATCTGTTGCATCTCCGTGAAGGATCATTACATCTTCCAGATGTGTGGATAGATAATGGCATCTTTCTTTGTTCATCTCTATTATTTTTACAGCAGCTCCGAATTCGGATAGCATTTCTGCCAGATAGAATCCGGTTTTTCCTCCTCCTATTATCATCACCTTCTGAAGATCGGTATATTTTCCTTTTTCATGGACTTTCGCATTCAGGGCAAGTATCGGAGCTTTTTCACCAATGACATATAGGAAATCTTCTTTTTCTATGATTTCAGAACCGTGTGGTATTATGACCTTTCCGTTTCTGGAAATTGCGACTACCAGCATGTTGGGCAGGATCTGAGGTACATCACACATTTTTACCCCTATAAGTTTTTTGTATTTATCTACGGAGAATTCCACCAGTGATATCTTGCCCGATGAAAAAATCCCATTGCTCAATGTATATTTTTCAGCCAGATATTTATATATCTCGATCGTTATGCTCTGGTCAGGATTTACTATGTGATCTATGTCCATTGCATCCTTTATGAAGTTTATCTGCTGCATATGTTCCGGATCCCGCACTCTTGCGACTACTTTGTTGCATCCCAGCCGTTTTGCAAATGAAGCAATGACAAGATTCGTTTCATCGTTTCCGGTGGTAGCGATCAGAAAATCATATGAAGATATGTTGATCTCCTTAAGTATCTTAGTTTCTTTGGCGTTTGCATTGATCGTCATAACGTCTATGTGGGAGCTTATTTTCTGAAGAAGATCCTCATCAGTATCGATGATCGTCACAGAATGGTCACCTCCGAGAAGTGCGTTGGCAACCTTCATACCAAGCTTCCCTGCGCCTACGATAACTACTTTCATTGTAAACCTCTTTTATATATAATAATTTAAACACAATAATTTTACCACTAATTGCAGGGAATTCAACAATTAATTGCAAGAATACATTAAATAGATTAAAATATTACGGAAGATATCTGAAAGAGGGGAGCATAAGACAATGAAAATAAAAAGATTTATCGGAGGCATCCTTGAAAGTAACGGATATGTGATATATCAGCAAGATGAAGGAAGCTGTTTTATAATAGATCCGGGGTATTCACCCGGCAGATTCATTGATTTTGTGAATGGACACAGGCTTGAGCTTAAGGGGATACTTCTTACACATCATCATTATGATCATGTTGGGGTTCGGCTATCACCTGGAAATACCCGAGCTGTATTCTGGCGGGCGACAATTCG
>CALCKF010000079.1 GCA_937966095.1 uncultured Eubacterium sp. | reverse complement strand
ATTTTATTCTATTTTCTTCTGATATTTACCTTGACTTTTCATAGCTGGTCTCCTTATAAAGTCATCAAACGTATCAATGGCATAAGAAAAACCGACAGGTATTTGGATTTATCTATACCTGGCGGCTGTATGTCCATATAGATCGATATATGTCGGATCACTCTTCTTCAACCACAAGTTTTTCAAATTCAGCTACAACTTTGTTGAATTCCTCATCGTCCATATCCATAAGTTCATAATCTTCATCATATTCTTTATATCCGTAAATATAAACATCTTCTGTCCCAAGAGGATTGAGAGCTATATATTCCTTGTCAAATGCGTCGAATACACCAAGTATGCCGCACTCCACTTCCTCTCCATCATCAAATTCAAGAGTCATGATATCTTCTTCATCATATCCGTACAATTCTTTTTTATCAGCCATCTTTTTCCTCCGTACTCAAAGTGTTTCTTTTATCAGCATTACTATACCATTATGTTTCAATTTTATCAACATTAAAATACTCCCACACAGCTTCCGCAGATTTTCTGTTCATTTGCGGTATCTCCTCCAGCTCATCTACAGATGCCTTTTTTATAGCCTCAATGCTTTTGAAATGGTCTAACAATGCGGTTTTTCGGACAGCACCTATTCCTGCTATATCATCCAAAACTGATCTTGAAACATTTTTGCTTCTTAATTTTCTGTGATATTCTATTGCAAATCTGTGGACTTCTTCCTGTATGTTCCCTATATACCTGAAAACAATCGGCTTATCTTTAAGAGTAATTTCTCCATAATCATCGGTTCCTTTTTTCCGCCAGACAAGAGCTTTTGTCCGATGGCGGTCATCCTTTACCATCCCCAGTACCGGGATGTCAAACCCTGTTTCATCTATTATCTCCAGAGCCGCTGAAACATGTCCTCTGCCTCCATCGATCAGTATGATATCAGGTAATACATCAAAAGAGATATCGCCTTTAAAAACTCTGGCGAACCTTCTTGACAGTACTTCTTTCATCGAACTGTAGTCATCCTGTCCGGAAACAGTCCTCACTTTGAACTTCCTGTAACTGTTCCTGTCCGGATGCAGACCCTCAAAAACCACCATTGCCCCTACCGTATCCACGCCATTTGTATTTGAGATATCATAAGCTTCTATCCTCAGATCTCTGCCATCATATTCTCCCGAAAGCATATCGGTTTTTTTTAGTATGTCAAACATGGCAGAGCCCAGAGTTTTCCTTCGTTCTCTGGCATTGGCGGCTTTATCATCGATTGTCTTCACCATCTCTATAACATCTCTGCCAGCCATATCAAGAAGAGCTTTTTTCTCTCCCTTCTGCGGCTTCAGCAGCTTTACATTGTGCCCTGCCAGCTCTGACAGATATTCACCCAGGATATCACTGTCTTCAGGAAGCCGCATCAGCAATATCTCTCTGGGAAAATTTGAAAGTCTGCTGTAATGCTGTTTTATAAATGATGATATAAGCTCTCCGTTATCCTCAGATCCGGATGCCTCTATCTCATAACTTTCTCTCCCGGTAAGTTTTCCTTCTCTGACAAAAAAAATCACCATATGGATCTCTTCCCTGCCCCTGGCCGGTATAACTATGTCTATGTCCTTGCTCTGCCTTATCACGACTCTCTGTGTTTCCGAAAGTGTTTCAGCAGCCTCTATATAATCTCTGTAACGTGCAGCTTCTTCATATTCCATATGATCGGCAGCCTCCTTCATTTTCATTTGCAGTCTGACGATCATCGCCTTGTTCTTTCCGTTGAGAAATTCCCGCGCTCCATCTACGCTCTTTGCGTATTCCTCAGGATCTATATCACCATTGCATATCCCTCTGCACTGGTTTATATGATAATTCAAACATGGCCTGGCATCTTTATCAAAAGATATTGCCGAACATCTTTTCAATGAAAAACTGCTGTTCAGAAGATCTACTATCCTGTTCACTGCTCCGGCGTCGCTATAAGGTCCGAAATACTTCCCTCCGTCTTTCTTTATTATCCTCGTTTTTATTATGCGAGGATATTCTTCATTGGTTATCTTTATATAAGGGTATGTTTTATCATCCCTAAGCAGGACATTATATTTCGGCCTGTATTTTTTTATAAGATTGCATTCTAAAATCAGAGCCTCCATCTCACTGCCCGCTGTTATATACTCAAACTCGGCTATCTGACTCACCATGCTCCTCACCTTCGGAGACATATTCCTTGATGATTGAAAATACTGACGCACTCTGTTTTTTAAAGAGACAGCCTTTCCGACATATATTATATTGCCTAACTTATCTTTATGCATATACACGCCCGGTTTATCGGGCAGGTTTTTAAGATTTTCCTGTATATCAAACATAGCCGTATCTTGGTACCCTTGACATTTTACCACTTGTCAAACGGATCTTTTTCTCTCTCCCATTCTCTCCTTCTTATATTCCTGTTTCGCTCAGCGCGCCTGCGCTTTTTCTTTTTTCTCCTCATGCTTACCAGCACCATTCTTATCAGCACGAGTATTATAAGCATTATGATGATACCTATGAAAAATCCGAGCCTGCTTTCGTCAGCGATACCTATATAAGATAGGATCCCGCCTTTATTTACACTGTTCATGGCAATCAACTGAGACTCCGCCACCAGATTGCCATCTTCATCATATGCCTTCAAGCTGCCCAGGGTCTGCCCTTTTTTTACAGGAGCTTTTATGAATCCGTCATTCTTATCTGCTTCAACCGTTATACTGCTATCGTCACTGCCATTGTTCAGTGTTATATCCATATCATCGGCTATCGTGACAGATACACTGCTCTTTTCTCCCTGCCATACTCTGAAATCCTCAACAGGTTCATTTGCCCTGGCCGCAACATATGTATGATACTTAGGTAATGTGTAATCCCATAATGCCATCACATCTGCAAACCTCTGCTCTCCCGACGTCGAATTGAGAACAACAGCGATAAGCTCGGTATCTCCGTTCTTTACAGCTCCGCAGAAGCAGTCTCCGGCGACTTGTGTATATCCTGTTTTTATACCTATAGTGCCTTCATATCTGAAAACTCGTTCAGTACCGTTGACCTCAACAGTCTTATCTGTCTCATAAAGACATAGATTTGTATTCTTCAGCTTTCGTGCCTTAGACATATTAGTCTCCGGTATCGTATGGCTTTTAGTTGCCACTATTTTCCTGAATACGGGATTCTTCATTGCCTCTCTTGCTATCATGGAAATATCATATGCAGTAGTCGTATGGTCATTCCTTCCGTATTCAGTAAGACCGCTTGCATTTGAAAAATCCGTATCTTCCGCTCCGCATTCTGCCGCCTTTTTATTCATCATTTCACAGAAATTCTCAATAGTACCTCCGGTCGCAACGGCAAGAGCATCCGCTGCATCATTTGCCGAACCTAAAAGCATAGCATAGAGCAGTTGTTCTACTGTCATTTTTTCACCGTTTTTAAGACTTATATTGGAGCCGGAAGGATCTATTTCACCTATGTTTACCGTTACTACCTTATCAAGATCGAGTGTCTCAAGGACTACAAGGGCATTAAGTATTTTCGTTATACTCGCCGGGTCTCTTTTCTCATATGCATTTTTTTCATAAAGTATATCTCCACTGCCGGCATCTATGACTATACCGGAAGTCCCCTCTATCGAAGGAGCATCGCTCCAGTCTATGTCGGCTGACGGCGTAAGATTGTTTGCCTTATCATCCGGTGCTTTCTTTTCATCAGCGAAAGAAGGCGCTACTCCGGTAAGAATTAGCGCCGTCATCAATACAGATATAAGGATCCTTATAAATATCGATCTATTTTTTTCCAAAGAAAAAGTCCGCGAGTTCAAATCCACTGTCAAAATACATCCCTTTCTCACCTGATTTTTCGCAGAAGCATTTACTTTCATCATACGGTTCCTCTTTTGTGCTGTCATATATAACAAAAGGAACCGGAGTTGATGAATGTGTCCTTATCGCAAGAGGCGTCCTGTGATCCGGAACCACAAGCACTCTGAATCCATCCTCTGCACTCCTGAGATAATCCACTATAGGTTTCAGGACTTTGCTGTCTATACTTTCCATGCACTGTATCTTCCCGTTCAGGTCTCCCTGATGGGAACATTCATCAGGGCCTTCAAGATGTACATAGACAAAATCCATACCCTTCTTGAATTCGTCTATTGCCGCATTGGCCTTCCCTTCAAAATTCGTATGGAGCGTACCTGTTGCACCCTCAACATCTACAGACTCAAGTCCTGCACATATTGCTATCCCTTTTATGAGATCCACTGCTGAGACAGCTGCACCGCTTATGCCGTATTTATCATAAAATGATGACAGACTCGGCTTTCGGCCCTGACCCCATATCCACAATGAATTGGCTGGATTAAGACCACGTGCTTTGCGGGCTTTGTTGACCGGATGATCCTTTAGGATATCATAGCTCTTTTTCATCATTTTCTTTATGAATTCCGAGCCTTTTCCCTCAGGCAGATGATCTCCCACCTTACACGTAAGTACATCATGAGGCGGAGTCATCTCATATTCTGTAGATCCGTCATGTACTATCATACAGTGTCTGTAGCTTACTCCCGTATAGAATCTTATATTTTCATCAGCAAAGGCATCATTTACCGCCTTTATCAGCTCATCGGCCTCTTCAGTAGTTATATCTCCGGAACTGTGATCAGCTATTATGAGATCTTCATATTCGCCGTCTCCCGTAAGCGTAACCAGATTTGTTCTGAATGCAACATCTGTATCCGACATATCTATACCTATGCTGGCAGCCTCAAGAGGTGATCTTCCTGTAAGATAAACCGCAGGATCATATCCCATTACCGAAAGATTGGCAGCATCACTGCCCGGGGCAACACCATCGGGGATCGTTTTAACCATACCTACGATACCTTTATGCGCAAGCTCGTTTATATTTTTCATATCGGCAACTTCAAGAGGTGTCCTGTTTCCCAGTGCTTCCACGGGATCATCACCAGCTCCGTCCGGAACCAGAATCAAATATTTCATTATCTGTTTTCCTCCTGGAACTTTTTCATGAATTCGATAAGCGCATCGACACCTTCCTCAGGCATAGCATTATATATACTTGCACGCATGCCTCCGATAGATCTGTGGCCGTTGAGGTTATGCATATTGTTTTTCTTTGCTTCTGCAACAAATTTCTTATCAAGTTCTTCATTTCCGGTAACGAATACCACGTTCATGAGAGATCTGTCTTCCTTAGCGACAGGACATTTGTAAAGCTCGCTGCTGTCTATGAAATCATAGAGCTTCTTTGCCTTTGCCACATTTCTCTTATACATTTCAGGTATACCGCCCATATCTTTTATATATTTGAAAACTTCTCCTGCGATATATATTGCAAAGCAGTTCGGAGTATTGTATGTAGATCCGTTATCAGCATGGATCTTATAATCCAGATACGTAGGTACATTGTCCTTTGCAAATCCTATAAGATCTTCTCTCATTATAACGATAGCGATCCCGGCAGGTGCTATATTCTTCTGCACTCCTGCATATATCAGTCCGAACTTGCTGACGTCTATCTCTTCTGAAAGGATACATGATGACATATCGGCAACAAGAGGAATCTTTCCTGTATCCGGTATATAAGGATAATGAGTCCCGTATATGGTATTGTTGAACGTTATGTGTACGTAATCCGCATCCGGTCTGAAATCCTCTTTCTTGACCTTAGGGATATAGGTAAATGTCGAGTCCTCAGAAGATGCAACTATCTTGATATCTCCAAATTTTTCCGCTTCTTTCGCCGCTTTTTTCGCCCATGTACCGGAAATTATATAATCGGCTTTTCCCGATTTTCTCAGAAGGTTCAGCGGTACCATGGCAAACTGCAGTGTACCTCCTCCCTGGATAAACATAACCTTGTAATTATCAGGAATGTTCAGGATATCTCTGAGATTTTTCTCTGCATCTTCCAGAATAGCTTTGAATTCAGCGGATCTGTGACTCATTTCCATTACTGATTCTCCACAGCCTTTATAATTTGCCAGGTTTGCAGCTGCATCCTCGATCACTTTCAATGGCAGCATCGACGGACCTGCCGAGAAATTATACGCTCTTTCATTACTCAATTCGGTCACCTCCACTTTATTATTTCATATACCTTTGAGTATGCCAAAAAACTTCTATAATAGAGATATTATAGCACTTATGCAAATTTACGTAAAGCACATATGTCATTATTTGACTTTACCATGATAACGTAAAGTGTTATAATTATCTCAATTATTAGTAAAATGTGAGGTAAAAAAATGTACAAAATCGGAACCCTAAACAAGATATCACCGGCAGGTCTGGATCGCCTTACCGATGAATATACTCTTACCGAAGATATCCAGGAAGCCAACGGTATAATACTGAGAAGCTACAACATGCACGAAATGGAGCTTTCAGACCAGCTGCTTGCTGTCGGCAGAGCCGGTGCAGGAGTAAACAATATCCCTTTGGACAAATGTGCAGAAAAAGGCATAGTAGTGTTCAATGCTCCGGGCGCCAACGCAAATGCTGTAAAAGAGCTCTGCATTTCCGGCATGCTGATGGCAGCAAGAAATATTCCCGAAGGTATAGAATGGCTGAATTCTCTTGAGGTGACTCCTGAAGTCGGAAAAGCAGTTGAAAAAGGAAAAGGTCAGTTTGCCGGAACAGAGATAAAAGGCAAGACTCTCGGAATAATAGGACTGGGAGCTATCGGTGTACTGGTGGCTAATGCGGCAGAAAAACTCGGGATGAACGTTATAGGCTATGATCCGTTTCTTTCCGTGAAAGCGGCGCATTCTCTCTCAAATACTATCAGAGTGGTAGATGCCGAAAAGGATCTTTATCCTGAATGTGACTACATATCAATACATGTGCCGGCAACAGATGAAACAAAAGGTATGATAAATGCAGAAGCTTTTGAACGCATGAAAGATGGAGTGGTATTCCTTAATTTTGCGAGAGATAAGCTTGTTAATGATACAGACCTCCTTTCAGCTCTTGAAAGCGGTAAGGTAAAGAAATATGTTACGGATTTCCCTAACGAAACTGTACTGGGGAAAAAAGGTGTTCTGGCTCTTCCTCATCTTGGAGCATCCTCAGCTGAAGCTGAAGAAAACTGCGCGATAATGGCGGCCGACAGAATAATGGATTATCTGGAAAACGGTAATATCGTAAATTCTGTCAATATGCCTCTGTGTACTCTCGGACCTAAAAAAGGCACAAGAGTTGCAGTGATCTCAAAAGCAGATGCAGGTGCTCTCGAAAAAGTTGCGTCTATCGTAGACGGTGATGTGATAAGCAAGGCAAGAGGCGATTATGCCTATACTCTGGCTGAGACATCCGGTGATATAGATCCAGAAGCAATTTCCGGCGAAGGAATCATAAGAGTACGGATATTAAAATAGCATTGCAATATATAAAAAACTGCTGCATTTATGTATCTTAATGCAGCAGTTTTTTATATTTCAGATATTCATATCAGAACCCCAGTAAGTTACCTATTATTATTACGATAAACGCCATTATCCAGGCTATCATACACTGCCCTACGACGACTCCGGCAGCCCATTTACCTCCCAGCTCTCTCTTTACTGATGCTATTGAAGCTATACACGGAGTATATAACAGGCAGAATACAAGAAGCGACACTGCCGTAAGCGGCTCCATGATACTTACAAGAGCTCCTGTGGATCCGAACAGAACTGAAATAGTAGATACTACACTTTCTTTGGCCATGAATCCAGTAATGAGTGCCGTAGATATACGCCAGTCGCCGAAGCCCAATGGTATGAAGACAGGAGCTATGACTCCGGATATGCCGGCCAGTAGACTGTCCTTCGAATCAGCTACGACATTCATATGTATATCAAATGTCTGCAGGAACCAGATAACTATGGTAGCTATGAAGATCACTGTAAATGCCCGCTGCAGAAAATCCTTAGCCTTGTCCCATAAAAGCCTTCCTACATTTTTTATTCCCGGCATTCGGTAACTTGGCAGCTCCATTACAAATGGTACAGGTTCCCCTCTGAAAGCTGTCCGCTTCATGAGAAGTGCCGTAAGTATTCCTGTCAGTATCCCCAGCAGATAAAGCCCTATCATAACGACTGCTCCATGTCCTGGAAAAAATGCTGCTGTAAAAAAAGCATATATCGGCAGCTTTGCCGAACAGCTCATGAAAGGAGTGAGAAGGATAGTCATCCTCCTGTCTCTTTCCGAGGGAAGTATGCGGCTTGCCATCACGCCGGGCACTGTACATCCGAAACCTATAAGCATAGGAACTATACTTCTGCCTGAAAGACCTATCTTCCTCAGCAGCTTATCCATCACGAAAGCCACTCTTGCCATATATCCGCTGTCTTCAAGAAGGGAAAGGAAGAAAAACAATGTTACGATTATAGGCAGAAAGCTCAATACGCTCCCTACGCCGTTAAATATGCCGTCTATCACAAGAGAATGCAGCACATCGTTCACTCCAAGACCTGTAAGTGCAGCATCTGCAAAATCAGTAGCTGAATTTATGCCTCTGTCAAGCCAGTCAGATAAAAACGAACCGATGACATTGAATGTCAGCCAGAAAACTGCAGCCATTATGCAGATAAATGCCGGTATGGCAGTATACTTTCCTGTGAGTAATCTGTCGATTTTACGGCTTCTTGCATGTTCCCTGCTTTCCATCGGCTTTACTACTGTAGCAGCGCATACCTTCTCTATGAATCCGAATCTCATGTCGGCTATGGCAGCCGCCCCATCCAATCCGCGTTCCTCCTCCATCTGTAATATTATGTGATCCAACATCTCTTTCTCATTATCGCTAAGGCCCAGTTTTTCCAGTATCAGCCTATCGCCTTCCGCTAATTTGCTGGCCGCAAATCTGACAGGAATGCCGGCCGCCAGTGCATGATCCTCTATGAGATGCATTATCGCATGGAGACATCTGTGTACAGATCCGCCATTATCATCGGCACTGCAGAAATCCGTTCTGCCCGGTCTTTCCTGATATTTTGCAACATGTATGGCATGATCCACCAGTTCCCTTATTCCTTCATTCTTTGCCGCCGAAATAGGTATAACAGGGACACCCAGCATCTCTTCCATCTCATTTACTCTGATAGACCCTCCGTTATTTCTGACCTCGTCCATCATATTAAGAGCAATTACCATAGGGATATCCAGCTCCATGAGCTGCATGGTCAGATAAAGGTTGCGCTCTATGTTTGTAGCATCAACGATATTTATTATACCTTTGATCCCATCTTCCAGCACGAACTGCCTCGTCACTATCTCTTCTTTGCTGTATGGTGACATGGAATATATTCCCGGCAGATCGGTCACAAGAGTTTCATCATGACCTTTGATGACTCCATCCTTTCTGTCAAGCGTTACTCCGGGAAAATTGCCGACATGCTGGTTCGATCCGGTAAGCTGATTGAAGAGAGTTGTCTTTCCGCAATTCTGGTTGCCTGCAAGAGCAAATGTAAGCGTCTCGTTTTCAGGTAGAGGATCCTCCTCTGCCTTCACATGATATTTCCCGCCTTCTCCAAGTCCCGGATGCATTATAGGCTTTGCATCTTCTGTAAATTTCTTTTCCTCATCCGCATCTCTCACATCTTTTATCATGATCTTTGCAGCATCGTCTTTCCGCAATGTCAGTTCATATCCATGCAGCCTGAGTTCAACAGGGTCCCCCATAGGGGCATATTTCACCATTGTGATGCTGACCTGGGGTATTATTCCCATGTCAAGGAAATGCTGTCTTAGCATTCCGTCACCGCCAACAGATATAACAGTGGCCGTTTTACCTATGGGAAGATCCCTCAGCGTCATATCGCCCTCATTGTTTTTTCTGCCTGTCTTTCCTATATCTATCAAAGAACATTCCTTTCCGTTATATATCCATATATCCGTTATAAAAATTTATACTGATTATATTTCCCGACTTATCTCATCAGATGCTCCGGATCATTTCTCTTGCTGAAGCTTCCTCCTGTATCATTGAGCACTTTTATGAACAGCACACCTAAGCATAGTACCCACGCCAGCAGATAAAACCAGAACAGTATCGCTACCACTGATGACAGAGCACCGTAAAGTATATCATAATCCGCCAATGAATTGGCATATTTTGAATAACCAAGAGTAACCAGCAGCATGCCTACAGATGCAAACAGACTCCCCGGCAGAACATTTCGGAACCGTATCTTTTCAGTAGGTAAAATATAATAATTATAACTTACCATCAGAAAATAAAGCACAAATCCCAGTACCCAGCGCAGCCACATCCATATATTATCCGCATATACAGCAGGATCAAGTCCCATCACAGATAATACGATCTCCAGTATAAGCTTTCCATATGCGAGTATCACAATCGAAAAAGCTACAGTGAATATCGTCAGTATTATCGTTCTTATCGCACGAAACCGTTCCACGAAATAATTTTTCCCAGTGCTCTTGCCTCCTGTCAACGTATAATTTGTTATCCTCATTATTGCAAATGAAGCGCGTGAACCTGCCCATAGGGCTATTACCGCAAATATGACTGAGCTGAGTCCGGCGGATTTGAATTTAAACAGCTGGCTGAGCATAGAAGACATTTCTTTTCCGGTATACCCTTCTATCATCTTTATAGCACTCTCCATCGATATATCAAACACACCCAGTATCTGGGTTATCAGCAGAAATATAGGGACTATCGACAGCAAAAGATAAAACGACACCTGTGCAGCGAATCCCTGATAGTATGGGTCTCTCAACTGTTTGAATGCTAATATGAACATTTTCAATATACGCATTTTTATATCTGCCATCAAAGGCTCACCTCTCTTTAGCCTTGAGCTTTTCTCGAAGCCTGCTGAGAGCCTTGGCTCTGTGACTTATTCTGTTTTTTATCTCCGTATCTATCTCCCCGAAAGTACTGTCGTAACCCTCCGGTACAAAAAGAGGATCGTATCCGAATCCATTGCTGCCCTTTTCTTCCAGCACTATATGTCCCTCGATTTCTCCTCTCGCTACCACTGCATCCCCATCAGGAGATACCATAGTTATAACAGATACAAATCTTCCGGTACGATCTTCATAAGGAATGTCCTTCAACAGACCTGTCAGTTTCCGATTATTTGCCTTATCATCTCCGTCTTCGCCGGCAAATCTCGCTGAATATACTCCCGGTGCACCGCCGAGACAGTCCACTTCAAGACCAGAATCATCGGCTATCGTTGTCTTGCCGCAAAGCTTCATGACCTCATATGCCTTTTTATACGAATTTTCTTCAAATGTACTGCCGTCCTCAATGATCTCCACATCCGGCACTCCAGCTTCGTCCCTTGGTATTATGGACATTCCGAATTCTTTTGTTATCGCCTCTATCTCCTTTATTTTATGTCTGTTCTTCGTTGCCGCAACTATTATTTTTTCCATACGATACCTGCCTTAAAAATAAAACTTTGAAATATGTATCAAATCAGAGCTTTTATACCTATTATCACTAATATAGCTCCTCCCAGTATCTCCGCTCTGCACCCCAGCATATCTCCGAACTTTCTTCCTATAAGTATCGCGGCCACCACTATTATGAATGTAATCATCCCTATAAGAACTGAAGGCATCCACACTCCTACACCGGCAGCACTGAAACCGATTCCGACTGCAAAAGCATCTATACTTGTAGCCACCGCTTGTAAAAGCAGGACTCCGAAAGTCATGGTCTTAACAGGACAGACATCCTTTTTATTAAGATCACCTATGCCTTCCTTTATCATCTTACCGCCTATTATTCCCAAAATGATAAAAATGACTATTCCTGAGTATCTGGTTATTAATTCTGCAAATATACCTCCGGCATAATATCCCGCTACAGGCATCATCATCTGGAATACTCCGAAAAAAAGAGGCATAGATATATAAGTTATCCTATTCAGGTTTTTATACACCATGCCATTAGTCATTGAAACTGCTGCCGCATCCATTGAAAGACCTATACCTATCAGCAGTATGTCAACCAAACTCATCTGACCTTCTCCTTCCCGTCATCGAAGCATATGTACACACGATTATACCATACATGACCTGGACTTTCCATCTTTTATAGTGTAAAATAACTTCTGTGACTTTGTTTAAAAACAGTATACAGACTCATAAAAACGGAGGTTAATATATGGATATTGTAATTTTTGACGGTTATACCATAAATCCCGGTGATCTGAGCTGGGACAAGCTCGAAAAATTATGTGACAGGCTTACCGTTTTCGATGCCACTCCCATGGACAAGGCTCTGTCCAGGATAGGCGGCAGCGAGATACTTATGACCAGTAAATGCCCGATCACAAGAGAATTTATGGAGAAATGCCCTAATCTTAAATATATAGGATCCACAGCAACAGGATATAACAATATCGATGTATCTGCCGCTGCTGATCTTGGTATAGCAGTAACAAATATACCATCCTACTCAACTGATGCTGTAGCTCAGCACACAATAGCCCTGATACTGGAACTTTCTAACAATGTAGGGCTGCACAACGAATCTGTCCAGAGCGGGCAATGGTCTGAATCAAAATATTTCTGTTACTGGAAAAAACCGGTAACTCTTCTTGTCGGTAAATCACTTGGCATCATAGGATATGGGGCCATAGGGAAACGTGTAGCTGAGATAGCCCGTTCTCTAGGTATGAAGGTCAACATATACAGGGAAGATCCTGAAGGCGCAATGAAATCTGATTTCGTTTCACTTCACTGTCCGCTTACAGAAGAGAACAGACATATGGTCAACACTGATTTTCTGGTCAATATGAAACCGGGCTCAGTCCTGATAAATACTGCGAGAGGCGGTCTGATAGATGAAAGAGCTCTGGCTGATGCTCTCAAAGCAGGATTTATCAGCGCAGCAGCTGTAGATGTGCTCGAAAGCGAGCCTCCTTCGATAGACTGTCCGCTTCTGGGGCTGGAAAACTGCATAATAACTCCTCATATAGCCTGGTCGCCAAAGGAAATGCGTCAGGCTGTGATAGACATACTGGCTGAAAATCTCGAAAGCTGGCTTAATGGCGGAAGACTCAACAGAGTTGAATAAATATCACCATATTTACTTTTTCCGGGAGGGATACAAATGAAATACAGAATTTTCGCATTACTTCCTTTCTTCGTATTTGTAATCATTTTTGCAGGTGCGGGGATCATCAGCAATGATTTTTACAGCATGCCGGCATACGTAGCTTTCATAATAGCTCTGTTTGTCGCATTTCTGCAGAACCGTAAGATATCTTTTGAAGAAAAGCTTAAAATAGTCGCCAAGGGAGCAGGTGATGTAAACATCATAACAATGGTACTTATATTCCTTGTTGCAGGAGCATTTTCAGGAATAATAACGGCTGCAGGCGGCGTGGAAAGCACGGTAAACTTCGGACTTTCTATAATACCTCCCAATTTTATGGTCGTAGGTCTTTTCGTCATAGGATGCTTCATATCACTTTCCATGGGTACATCTATGGGAACCATAACTGCACTTGCTCCTATAGCTCTCGGTGTTTCCGACCAGACAGGTTTCCCGATAGCTATCTGTATAGGAGCGACCGTATGCGGTGCGATGTTCGGTGACAATCTTTCCATGATATCCGATACCACTATAGCTGCCGTGAGAACGCAAGGATGTGAAATGAAAGATAAATTCAAACAGAACTTTCTCATAGTTCTTCCTGCAGCTATAATAACTATAATAATATTTTATCTCAGAACAACACACCTTACATATACTCCAAATGTTGTATATGATTACAATTTCATTGAAGTTGTGCCTTATCTTGTAGTACTGGTAGGCGCTCTTATAGGATTCAATGTGTTTGCTGTACTTTTTGCAGGCATCATTCTTTCGATGATCGTCGGTATTTTCAACGGCTCATTTACTTTTCTTGAGTCTTTCAGCGTTATCGGCGAGGGTATGACAGGTCTCTTTGAGATTTCCATCATTTCCATAATCGTTGCCTGCATAGTATCCCTTATCAAGGAAAACGGCGGAATATCTCTCATCATAGACGGCATAAAAAAATCGGTTAATGGAAAACGCGGTGCAGAGTTCGGTATAGGTATACTTGTATTCCTCGTAGATCTGTGCACAGCAAACAACACTGTCGCTATCGTTATGTCAGGTCCTGTAGCAAAAGAAATAGGAGATGAATTCGGAGTCGAATCCAAAAGAGTCGCCTCTATCCTCGATATATTTGCTTCAGTAGGTCAGGGACTTATACCTTATGGAGCACAGCTTCTTACTGCAGCAGCTCTTGTAGGGATAACCCCGATAGCTATCATGCCTAACCTTTATTACCCTATACTGATGCTCATATCCGTCCTTGCATTCATAGCATTCAGACCTCAGAAAGTCAGCAATAATGACAAATAAAGCAAAAAAAGAATCGGCTTCATCAAATCTGTGACTATTGCAACATTTTAGCATTACATGTGTGATATAATATTTCTGAAAGTTATATAATTATACTGATATATCAACAGAAGTTAGAAGGTGTTATATATGATCGGAATAGATGTAAAAAAGAAAATAGAAGATAATATCAGAAATACCATAAAGGAATTCCAGGAGCGGGAAGACATATCCACCAAATTCGGAGATCCTGTCATAGGTTATGTATCCTCAACAAACATGATGTTTGACATGTTTTTTTCAAGAGGACTGAGTGATCATCCAAAAAGCATATACAGGCCCGGAAATACAGTTATACTGCATTTCGTACCTTATTCAGAAGATATAACGGAAAGCAATAAAATCGGAAATATGCCTTCCGAAAAATGGAGGAGAGCATTTACAGAATCAATGTGGCTTTCTATGAAAATAAACGGTGTCATAAGAAGAACGCTGGATTCTGTAGGCCGTTTATCATCATGTGCCAATACCCCTACCGACTGGAACAGGGATACCCACCATGAAAACTGGTCACATAAAATGGCCGCATTTGCAGCAGGAATGGGAAGCTTCGGACCTGCCGGCTCATTTCATACAAAATCAGGTTATGGCGGACGTCTAAGCTGCGTTATTACAGATGGCAGATATGCGAACGACTCCGAAATACCGGATTCACAGCAGCTTGAGGAAATTTACCAGAGAATACTGACACAATGCTGCTACCAGGGTGCTGATAATGTTTCATGCTCTGAAGAAATGATCAAAGCCTGCCCTGCCGGTGCGATTTCGGTATCAGGCATAGACAGAGAAAAGTGCCAGCGCCACTGTGAATCAATCGATGAATACATACCTTCACCTGAAGTGTGCGGGAAATGTTTCTCATTTAAATAAACGATACCTTAAATTGAGATAATAAAAAACCCGAAAATATCCGGCTCATATGGCCGGATATTTTTTCGGGTTTTACACTGTTAAAAATAATATGCTGTCTTATTGTCATTGTCTGTCTGTGCCGACGAAATCCTACATCATTCCAGGCATTCCGCCGCCCATTCCGCCGCCCATCGGCATTGCAGGCTCTTCTGCAGGGATATCTGTTATTCCCGCTTCTGTTGTCAGGAGCATAGCAGATGCTGATGCCGCATTCTGAAGGGCAGATCTTGTAACTTTTGCAGGATCGACGATCCCGGCATTTATCATGTCTACATACTCTTCCGTAGCCGCATTGAAGCCTGTTCCTTCCTTGCTGTCTTTTACTTTGGCAACTACTACACTTCCTTCAAAGCCTGCATTTTCAGCAATCTGTCTTACAGGCTCCTCCAGAGCTCTTACTATTATAGCTCCACCTGTTTTTGCATCGCCTTCGAGACCTTCAACATATTTTGATACTGCAGGTATCGCATTTATCAATGCCACTCCGCCTCCGGATACTATACCTTCCTCAACTGCAGCCTTAGTAGAGTTGAGCGCATCCTCTATCCTTAGCTTTCTCTCTTTAAGCTCTGTTTCTGTAGCAGCGCCGACTTTGATAACTGCTACGCCACCTGCCAGTTTGGCAAGTCTTTCCTGTGTTTTTTCTCTGTCAAATTCAGAATTGGTGTTTTCGATCTGTGTCCTGATCTGTGCAACTCTTGCTTCTATATCTTTAGCATCTCCGGCACCATCGACGATAACCGTGTTTTCCTTATCTACCTTGATGGTTGCTGCACTTCCCAGCATATCGACTGTTGCTTCCTTAAGTTCATACCCCAGTTCTTCAGAGATGACCGTGCCGCCTGTAAG
Organism: uncultured Eubacterium sp.; assembly: GCA_937966095.1. GTDB lineage: Bacteria > Bacillota > Clostridia > Peptostreptococcales > Anaerovoracaceae > Lentihominibacter. The sequence continues at coordinate 8,970 of CALCKF010000079.1, read as the reverse complement.
AATAGCTATATCATCCAGCATTGCTTTTCTTCTTTCGCCGAATCCAGGAGCTTTTACTGCAACGCATTCGAAAGTGCCCTTAAGTTTATTGACGATGATTGTGGCAAGCGCTTCTCCCTCCAGATCGTCACATATTATCAGAAGTTTTCTTCCCTGCTGTACTACCTGTTCCAGCAAAGGCAGTATTTCCTGAATATTAGTTATCTTCTTGTCGGTTATCAGGATATATGGATTTTCAAGAACAGCTTCCATTTTTTCCGTATCTGTTACCATATAAGGTGAGAAATATCCTCTGTCGAACTGCATTCCTTCAACTACTTCAAGAGTAGTTCCCATCGTCTTGGATTCTTCGACAGTTATAACTCCGTCTTTTCCGACTTTTTCCATAGCCTCTGCTATCAGCTTGCCTATCTCTTCATCAGCAGCTGATACGGATGCCACCTGTGCTATACTGTCACTGCTGTCTACAGAATGTGCCAGTCTCTTTATCTCTTCAACAGCCACATCTACTGCACCCTGGATGCCTCTCTTGATTACCATAGGATTTGCACCTGCAGCAACATTCTTAAAGCCTTCCTTTATTATTATCTGAGCCAGCAGTGTAGCAGTTGTTGTGCCATCACCTGCAACATCATTGGTCTTGGAAGCAACTTCCTTTACAACCTGCGCTCCCATATTCTCCACTGCATCTTCCAGCTCAATTTCTCTTGCGATAGTAACACCGTCATTTGTGATGAGCGGTGAACCGAATTTTTTATCAATCAGTACATTTCTTCCCTTAGGTCCAAGGGTTATTTTTACTGTATCTGCTAACTTGTCAACGCCTGACTGAAGCTTTCTTCTGGCGTCCTCACCGTAATGTAATTCCTTAGCCATTATATATTTCCCTCCTTAATTACTCAACTATTGCCAGTATATCTCTCTGGTTCATTATCGACAATTCTTCTCCGCCATACTTGACATCTGTACCTGCATACTGCGAGAAAATAACTTTGTCTCCTACTTTAAGCTCCATTTTTTCATCATCCGTTCCCGGTCCTACGGCAACGACCTCTGCCATCTGCGGCTTTTCCTTTGCAGAGCTTGTCAGAAGGATACCGCTTGCGGTCTTCTCTTCAGCTTCTATTTTCTTGATTACTACTCTTGAGCCTAAAGGTTTGATTCCAATACTCATCGTGTCATCTCCTTTTCTTTCTTGATTTAAATTTGAAAAGAGGCTTTCCTCTTCATTATTCTTTGTTAGCACTCTTCATTTATGAGTGCTAACTATAATTTACAGCCATTTCCTCATTTTGTCAACCATTTTTTTATATTTATTGCAAAGTTATTTACAAAACTTTATATCATTTCACTTCTCTGCTGTGGGTTATGTAATAGAAAAGATATTGCTGAGCTATTCCTCCGTATTCACCGAATTTTGAAGCTGCAAATTCTGTCATCTGCCTCATGTCATTTTCCGGTATGCCGTAAAGACGGTTCATCACCTTTCGTACCCATACATCTATAGGGAATCTGTCTGTTCTGCCCATTGAAAACAGTGCTATGCAATTTGCGACTTTCGGTCCCACACCGCAGTATGTTTTCAGTGTCTCAAAAACTTCTTCCGAGGAAACCTCATCGCTTCCCAGCCTGTCCAGACTGCCAACACCATCCTGTATAACCTTGTTCGCTGTTTTGATCAGATATTCAGCCCTGTATCCAAGTCTGCATGGTCCCAGATCACTTATGCTGGCTTCAGCAAGGACCTCAGGTCCCGGTATATTATAGAACACTCTTCCTTCGTATTCCCCGGCTTTATTTCCCAATACAACGGCAAGTGACTCTATACATTTCTTTATCCTGGGGATATTGTTGTTCTGAGAAATTATAAAGGACACAAGTGTTTCCCATTTATCCTGATTCAATATCCTTATGCCATGTCCGTATTCCACAGCCCGAGCCATTATTTCATCATTCTCAGAAAGTTCTTTCTTTATATATGAATAATCTCTATCCAGATCCAGATATTTTCTCCATATATTCTCGAAATCTTCCAGGTCCGAATTGTATATAACAAGCCGTTCATTTTCATTGTCATATCCTATCTTAACAGGTCTGCCAAAGGCTATCCCCGTATATTTTCCGTCCGGCTCTCTGTTCCACCGGAAACACTGGCCACAATCAAAGATATGATCAGTATCAAAATCCCTGACATCTTCTACTACAACTGCATTTTCCATCTCTTTCGTTATCATATTATATCCTTTACTTCAAGATCTACTCTGTTGACATTGAACGACGTCATCTCTTCTATCTTGCATGCCACCTCACTCTGGAATTTTTTAGTTGCTTCAGGAAGACTTATTCCGTATCTGAATACTGCCATCACATAGATATCTATGCCCTCCTGCATCGAAGCTACAGCAACTTTATTTATTTCAAGAACAGTTCCGCTGTATATCCTGACACATTCGACTATGTCCGACAACACCTTTTCAGATATCTTATATTCCCCAAGGTAACTGTATGTAGGTCTTACAACAGATTTTTCCGAGATATCACGCCATGATCCCCATTCTTTCAGCAGCATTCTTACAGGAAGCATGAAATATCCCGAAAACTGCCTTTTTAACTGAAAAGTCGGCACAGGTATAACATGCTGTCCCATTTCGTCACGCTGTTTTTTCGCTATTGCTCTCTGGGCTTCGGTTGTTATTTCTTCTATATATATTCTCTTGCCTATTTTCCCTAGCTCCAGTCTGTTCACTATTTTATCGACCATACGGTCTGACGTCCCTATTACCAGCAAAGAAGACGGTTTTATCCTTCGTATTGCAGCCTTTACCTCTTCCATATGCTCCTGTTTGCTGAAAAGAGCCGTTTTAACGGCTCCTACCTTGGTAGGCTGTCTTTTGGCTGATATACCGGCCACAATCTTGTTGCGGCAAATAAAAAGTCCGTCATCGATTATGCTTTCTATGTTCAGCTCCTTACACAGATTGACCGCCTGGAAGCTTTTACCGGTACCGCTTTTACCTATGAGTCCGTAAACTTTCATCTTGAATTCCTCATATATGTTTGTTATAATCAGTTTGTCGTTTAATGATAATTTTAAAGGAGGTACTTACAATGGCTTATGTAATTAAAGATTCATGTATCAGCTGCGGCGCTTGCGTGGGCGAATGTCCTACAGATGCTATTTCTGAAGGTGACGGCATATATGTTATTGATGCTGACAAATGTATCGATTGCGGCGCTTGTGCAGGAGCATGTCCTGTTGACGCTCCTACTGAAGGCTAGCGATAACATATCATTTAATAATTAATAACCGTTTCAAAATGAAACGGTTATTTAATTTACCATTATTCTTATGTACAAGCATATCTATTTTTCCGAATCCTGATCCCTGTTCATATGATATGCCAGCGAATGCAGGCTGTCACTTATATGGACATTTTCTATAGCTACATGCTTAGGCGCCTCTATATCTACAGGTGCAAAATTCCAAAGGCCTCTCACTCCTGCAAAACATAATACATCGGCTACCTCCTGTGCAGAATCCTTAGTCGTGCATATTATCCCTATATCGATATCATTTTCCTCAACAAAGTCAACGATATTATCATAATCCATGACTTCTATATCATTTATCTTGATTCCTATAAGTCTTGGATTGATCTCAAATATACCGCAGACAATAAATCCGGCCTTATAATAATACGTATGATTAGCTATTGCCTGACCCAGATTGCCTGCACCGACTATCACCATTTTATACTGTCTGTCCAGACCTAAAATGGCGCTTATCTCATTATAGAGGCTGTCTACGCTGTATCCGTACCCTTGTTGACCAAAGCCCCCGAAATTATTGAGATCCTGTCGTATCTGCGATGCCGTATACCCTATAAGGCTACTGAACTCATTTGATGATATCTTATCTACTCCTTTTTTCTGCAGTTCTCGAAGATATCGTCTGTATCTTGGCAGTCTTTTGATAACGGCATTGGAAATCCTTGTCTGTCTTTTCATGTCAAAGCCTTTGTGAATTATGCCTTTGCCTCAACATATGTCACGATATCGCTTACAGTCTGGAACTTTTCGGCATCTTCATCGGGTACTTCGATATCAAACTCATCTTCGATAGCCATGATTATTTCTACTGCATCAAGTGAATCAGCTTCTAGATCCTTCATAAGATGTGTTTCCATCTTCACTTCACTTTCATCAACTCCCAGCTGCTCAGCTATTATACCTTTGATTTTGTCTAATGTCATGATATATACCTCCATCATAAAAATATCATTCTTCATAATTCCGTCATCCGGTAAAAACCTGACAACTTCTAAATCATTATAGTGTACGCTCTCTTTTATTGCAATACTTTTAATAAAAAAAGTTACAAGCTGACTGCACTCCTATTCCTGCAGACTTAGCCACTTCTCATATCTTTCATCAAGATCGCTTTTCTTTTTCGCAAGTTTCCTGCTTATTTCAGTCAGCTTAACATGGTCCGCAACCACTTCCTCTTTGCTAAGCAGGCTTTCCATCTCCCTTATTTCCTCTTCTATAGACCCTATTTCTTTTTCAACAGCTTCTTTTTGACGTTTCAGACGCCTTTCCTTCGCTTCCTTTTCTTTCTGGCGTTTTCTCCGCTCTGCTGAAGACATTTCTCTTTCTTCGGTGTCAGCTTTATCAGCCGGCGTGAATGAAAGCTCTTCAAGATATTTTTTCCCCGACTGTATCTGCTCCTGCTTCTTCTCGACATAATAATCATAAGTCCCCAGATAATTCTCTATACCTGAATGAGTAAGCTCAGCTATTCTTGTCGGTATCCTGTTGAGAAAATATCTGTCATGAGAAACGATTATACTGGTCCCGGGAAAGTCCAGCAGGGCTTCTTCAAAAATTTCCTTTGACTCTATATCCAGATGATTGGTAGGCTCATCCAGCACAAGGACATTTGCCCCTGAAAGCATAAGCTTCAGAAGAGACAGCCTTGCCCTTTCTCCTCCGCTCAAGGATCCTACCGTAAGAAACACATCATCTCCCTTGAAAAGGAATCTGCCCAGTATATTGCGCATTTCTGTATCGGAATACAGTCCGTATGCATCCTGCATCTCTCCTATCACCGTATTTGATGGGTTAAGGAGTTTCTGCCCCTGATCGTAATAGCCAAATTTAACATTATGACCTATTTTTATCCTGCCGGAATTATATGAAAGCTCTCCCATAAGGATCCGCAGAAGTGATGTTTTGCCGATCCCGTTCGCCCCTACTATGCACAGTCTCTCACCCCTTTTTATATCGAGATCTACATTATTGAACAGCTCTCTGCGCCCGGGTCCGTATCCGAAGCTCTTTGAAACTCCTTCTGCAAAAATTACATCTCTTCCGCTTTGAAAATCCGCTTTGAACGAGAGCTTCATCCTGCTTTTGGTGCCTGACGGTTTCTCCATCACGTTCATTGCAGCAAGGCGCTTTTCTCTTGAGGCCGCTCTTTTAGCCAGTTTTTCAGTGCCCCTCTGTTTGAATCTGGTTATCATCTCTTCCTGTCTGGCTATCTCTTTCTGCTGCTTTTCATATTTTCTCAGCTCAGCTTCACGTCTTTTCCTTCTTTCGGCTGCATAGAAGCTGTAATTCCCTTCATAGATCCTCAGCTTATGGTCTTCTATTTCGAATATCCTGGTCACAGTTTCATCAAGAAAATATCTGTCATGTGATACCAGGACTATTGTGCCCTTGTAGCTTTTAAGATACTGCTCCAGCCATTTGAGAGTTCCTATATCCAGGTGATTCGTAGGCTCATCAAGAAAGAGTATGTCAGGCTTTTTAAGCAGCAGACATGCCAGTGCAAGCCTGGTTTTCTCACCTCCGCTTAGTGTCGATATCTTTTTATCATAACTTTCTTCCCTGAAAGCCATACTGGAAAGTATGCCCGTTATCTCGCTTTTATATGTATATCCTCCCAGATCTCTGAATTTTTCCTGAAGATCATCATACCTCTGCAGAAGGCGGCTGTTTTCCTCTTCATCACCGCCATTCTCCCCCGACGATATCTTTATCCTGTCAAGGATAGCCTGCATCTCCTCTTCCATTTTAGGAAAACCGCTGAAAATGCTCATCACTTCTTCCATAACGGTATTTTGGGAATCAAACCCGCCGTCCTGCTTCAGGTATCCTATATTTATATCAGACGATATGAAAAATTCACCTTCTTCGCACTGCAGTTCACCTGTAAGTATTTTAAGAAGAGTAGTTTTTCCTGCTCCGTTGAGCCCTATTATACCTACTCTCTCGCCCTTGTTTATATGAAAAGAGACCTTATCAAGAATGATATCAGTTCCATATGCTTTGGTAAGATCCTTTGCCGATACTACTATCATATATTACCTCTATGTACGTGTATGTCCTTAATCTATAGTTCCAGATTCGGGACAGCATCAAGTGTCAGATCATCCCGCTCTCCTGTTATATATCTGTAATAAGCTGCACATCCTATCATAGCCGCATTATCTGTGCAAAGTAAAGGTGACGGATAATAAAGCTTTATTTCTCTCTTTCCGCATTCCGAAATCAGCATTTCACGTAATCTGCTGTTGGCCGCAACTCCCCCTGCGATAACTATCTTATCCTTTCCCATCTCTACTGCAGCACGTACTGTCTTAGCCACTATGACCTCCAGTACAGCCTCCTGGAATCCTGCTGCCACATCGGCAGTATTTATCACTTCACCATTCTGCTTCCGGGAATTGATGTAATTCAATACGCCTGTCTTTATCCCGCTGAAGCTGAAATCAAAACTTCCCTTTTCAAGAAATACTCTTTTGAATTCGACAGCATGAGGATCACCTTCTCTGGCAATGCGATCTATAAGAGGTCCACCAGGATATCCAAGACCCAGCACTCTTGCCACCTTGTCATAAGCTTCACCTGCAGCATCATCCCTTGTCCCTCCAAGTACATGACATTTATTGTAATCCGTCACTTCAACTATATTGGTATGCCCTCCGGATATCACAAGCGCCATAAAAGGGGGTTCAAAATCCCTGTGTTCTATATAATTTGCACATATATGCCCATGTATATGGTGCACACCTATAAGAGGCTTTCCCGTTGCCAGAGCATATGCTTTTGCCGTAGCAAGGCCTATAAGCAGAGCTCCTACAAGGCCCGGGCCGTATGTCACTCCTATCATGTCTATATCGTCCATATCTACCCCGGCTTCATAAACCGCCTTGTCTACGACTGTATTTATATTATCCAGATGATGCCTTGATGCGATCTCAGGCACCACCCCTCCATACATTTTATGTATATCTATCTGTGATGATATTATATTTGAAAGGATCTCACGTCCCTCCAACATTACGGCAGCAGCCGTTTCATCACAGCTAGATTCAATAGCAAGCGTTACTTTTTTTCCTTTTTTCATAAATTGTTCCGTCTTTCTTCCAACTTTTTCTCACACTGGTTTTCCCCGTTGAGATGCCTGCAGTTTTCACACGACATATAATCACTCATGCTGAATACATCAAAATCATGACGCCTCGAAAACTTACGGCACGGATAATAAACAGTGTTCATGTTATCTCCTGAAAATCTGTCCATATATTACCTCCGGATAAGATCATATTAATATTATCCGGAAAAAAATTTTTTTTATTCCACATGACGCCACATTATAAGTGCATCTTCTCCATTATTCAAATAATACTTCTGTCGGATGCCTTCCGTTCTGAATCCGAATTTTTCATAGAGTTTTATTGCCGGGATATTTGATTTTCTAACCTCAAGAGTGTGATGAGCTATACCTTCCTCCGATGTGAATTCTATCAGAACTTCCATTATTCCCGAGGCTATCCTTCTGTTCCGAAAGCCTGGCCTTACAGCTACATTCGTTATATGCCCTTCATCACCGATCCACCAAAGTCCTGCATATCCGACTATCTGTCCCTCAAGATCTGCAACGATATAAAACGCTCTGGGATTCTCCTCAAGCTCGTACAACAGGGCATCTCTGCTCCACGGGTCAGGAAAACAAAGGTTTTCAATTTCATATATATCTTCCACATCATCTGACGTTGCCTGCCTGATCGTCATATCCGCCATATCATAGCCCTTTCATATTTTTTTCCTGCAGTCTTCTCTCCGCTTCGGCCATACGCATATAATCAGGTTTTACCTGGTCATATGAAAGTCCTCCGTTTTCACCATAAAGTTTCAAGGCAAGCCGTGCCACTGTGACTGCATCCTGATATCTTATGATTTCAGGAGCCGTCCCTGTTCCCAAAGGCCTGAGCGATCTTATTTTTTCTTCATACACATCAATCGCATCGCCTAATAGCAATATTCGATTATATTCGTCTGTTTTCGACATAAACTCATCCAGCATATACGGACCCGCTTTTACTTCTTCCTGAGGATACCCGTTTTTCAAAAAATATCCTCCGCCGTATATCTGATTTCTTCTGGCATCCAGGACAGGACATATAAGTGTTTTCTCCATTTCCTCCGATCCCGAAGTTTCTTTAAGATACGGTTCTGCTCTCATAGCAAGTGCTTCAAGGCTTGAAACCGGAACACACGCTTTTCCCGTTATCTGTGATAAAGCTCTTGCTGATGAAACTCCTATCCTTATTCCAGTAAATGATCCGGGACCTCGCGATACCGCTATCACATCAACATCATCAAGTGATACACCGCCGTCATCCAGCACCTGCTGCACCTGAGGCATAAGATTCTGTAAATGGGAAAATCTGTCTCCGCCTGTGACATGTCCCAGCGTTTTTTCATTTCTCAGCAGAGCTGCCGAAGCAAAGGCTCCTGTTGTTTCTATCGCTAAAATATACATCTGTATATACGTTCCCCTTCTTGTTTTCCGTATTCGATCCTGATCATCATTGCTTCCTCAGGTATTATTTCCTCTATCATATCCGCCCATTCGATGACACATACTCCTGCTCCGAAAAAATACTCTTCATATCCAAGTTC
>CALCKF010000078.1 GCA_937966095.1 uncultured Eubacterium sp. | reverse complement strand
CTTATATCAGGGATTTACAAATCCGGAAATTGCAGAGGAGCTTTACATTTCTGTTAATACAGTAAAAAAACACATAAGAAATATTTATGAGAAGCTTGATGTGAACAACAGAATGGAACTAATTCATATAGTGAACGCATGGAAAAGCAAATAGTACCCGGATGGGTACTGTTTTTTTTTACATCCTGAGATTAAAATACGAAAAAATCAATGTGATTGTAAGGAGGGTAATTATGAAGAAAAAATTACTTATCGCTATCATTTTAGTGTGTTTCGTATTAGGTGTCACAGGGTGCGGAACCAATGATGAGGAAGTTACAGCAGACTGTCAAAATGGAAAATTTGTAGGGCAGAATGAGGACGGAATAATATCGTTTAAAGGGATTCCATATGCGAAATCTCCTACAGGGGAGCTGAGATGGAAGGCTCCTCAGGCTCCGGAGGACAGCGATGAAATATTTGAAGCTAAAGAGTTTGGAAAGACAGCGGTGCAGTACTCATGGCATTCTGAACCGGCAGGCGAAAACGATGCAGGAGTGGGTGAAGACTGTCTGACGCTGAATGTGTGGACAAGCGATCTTCAAACAGCAGATAAAGCAGTTATGGTGTATATACATGGCGGAGGATTTGCATGGGGAGGTACGGCTGATCCGTTGTATAATGGCGCGACAATCGTTGAAGAGCATGAAGATGTGGTCGTTGTAAGCATGAATTACAGACTTGGAATGTTCGGAGAGATAGATTTCAGCAGTGTGGAAGGCGGAGAGGCTTTTTCCGACAGCAAAAATTTAAGTATGCTGGATCTTATACAGGGATTGACATGGATACAGGAGAATATCGAAGCTTTTGGCGGTAATCCGAATAACGTTACGATATTCGGAGAGTCTGCAGGCGGCGCTTTTGCCTCACTTCTTACAGCAAGTCCGGATGCTCAGGGGTTGTTTAAAAGAGCGATCGCGGAAAGCGGATGTGTAAATCTTACGTATGATCAGGAGGATTTTGATGAATGGGGGACTACAGAGGCTCTGCTTGAAATCACGGGAGCGGAAAATATGGATGATCTCATGGCAATATCTGAAGAAGACCTGATCAGGATATATACTGAAGAAGATATAGACGGTGGGGGTACAACTCTTAATGATCTGTATAATATGCCTTACAGGGGACAGGAAGGAGTCGTTGAATCAGATCCATATGAGGCGTTGAGAAGTGGTATAGGGAAAGATGTAGACTTACTTATAGGGACCAATGCAGACGAATGGAGATACTGGATCAATGAAATGGGATATGTTGAAATGTCCGAGATGGATGAGAAAGGTATTCAGGAAAATCTTGCGATGTATGAAGAGTATGTTGCTGCGGAAAAGAAAGATTCTGCATATGCAGCCGCTTCTGATGAGGATAAGGCAAAGCTCGACATGTTTTATCAGCTTGATCAGATAAAGGATTTGGACGAAGTTTGGCAGAATACAGAGCTGGGAAATGAAACAGGATTCCGCATGCCTGCCATTGAGGCTGCATCATGTCATTCAGATGCAGGAGGAAATACATATATGTATTATTTTGACGTTCCTTCAGATAAATTTGATTTTATCGGTGCATGCCATGCATCTGAAGTCGCATATGTATTTCACAATGAAGCTGAAACCATGTTCAGCGGAACAGTTGATACGGCTCTGGCAGACCAGATTTGTGAGGCATGGGTAAATTTTGCAAAGACAGGTGATCCGAGCGTTGGTGATATAGAATGGACAAAATATGATACTATTGACAGAAATACAATGATGATAACATCAGAAGGTCTTAAGATGGAAAGCGATCCGCTGGGAGATCAGAGAGAACTCCTTCAGGGATTTGCCAGATATTATTTAAAGTAGTATATAATTACTACTTTAGTGTTATTCAATGCGCAAAATACCTCTTTCAGCTGTTTTTTTCTTATCTTCCCGGACTTAATATAAAATCAGTATTTAACATATCAGATGCGATTTTATAGGAGGAGAAAGATGATCAGCAGAAAATTATTGGAAAAACAGTATCAGAGTGAACGGGAACTGTTTGAACAGGAGCACGGTAAATCCGGAGAACTGTTTGAAAAGGCGAAAAACAATCTTCTCGGCGGAGTCCCGATGAACTGGATGGTACGCTGGGCCGGCAAATGGCCGATATTCGTGGAAAAGGCAAAAGGCGCCCGCTTTATCGATGTGGATGGAAATGAATATATGGATTTCTGCCTGGGAGATACAGGGTCAATGCTGGGACACGCAATGGATCCGGTGATCGAATCCGTATCTAAAGCTATTGCCAAAGGAACGACTCTTATGCTTCCGACAGAAGACGCGATCTTTAACGGACAGGAGCTTACAAGACGTTTCGGGATGAAATACTGGCAGTTCACCACAAGCGCTACCGATGCCAACCGCTTTGCGCTCAGACTGGTAAGAGCTATAACGGGAAGAAGCAAGATTATTGCATACAACTGGTGCTATCACGGCAGTGTTGATGAGACTGTCGCGACTTTGGATGAAGCAGGCAATGTTATCCCGAAACCGGGCAATATCGGGCCTCAGGTCAATCCGGCTCTTACAACAAGGATCATTGAATGGAACGATATTGAAGCTCTGGAAAACGCACTTAAGGATAAAGAAGTAGCTGCGGTTATTGCCGAGCCGGCGCTTACAAATATAGGTATAGTGCATCCTGATCCAGGGTATCACAAAGCATTGCGGGAACTGACCAGAAAATACGGAACCTATCTGATCATAGATGAAACACATACCATATGTGCCGGAGTCGGAGGATGTACAAAGGCATGGAATCTGGATCCGGATATCGTAACGATGGGTAAAACCATTGCCGCAGGTATACCGACAGGTGCTTATGGTATGACTGAAGAAGTAGGGCAGAAAGCTATGGAGGTCGTTCCCGAGCATTATGCAGATGTAGGTGGAGTAGGCGGTACTCTGGCCGGCAACGCACTTGCGATGGCCGCAATGAGAACAACACTGAGCGAGATACTGACAGAAAAATTCTATGAAAAGAATATCCCTCTGGCAGAAAGGTTCTGTGAAGGAGTTAAATCTGTGATCAGGCAGTATGATCTGCCATGGAACGCTACAGTATTAGGCAATCGTACGGAATACTGGTTCCGTGAGGTGCCGGCGCACAATGGACTTGAAGCCGAGCAGGCACAGGATGAACTTCTTGATAAATATATGCATCTTGCTTCCATGAACCGTGGAGTGCTGATGACGCCATTCCACAATATGGCGCTTATCTCAGCGGATATCACAGAAAATGATATCGATTATCATACAAAGATGTTTGCGGAGATCGTACAGGCTATCGTTGAGTAGCTTAGCGAAGGTGTCATATGTCATCAGCCAGATTTCAATAAGATAAGAGCCGTTAACAGAAATAGTCTTTATTTAACGGCTCTTTTGTTATTCAATATGTTCTTTTATTTTATCTTTTCCAGTTTATTTACCAGTTTTGCACGGCTTGGCACATCCATTTTCTGATAAATATTATAAAGGTGTTTTTTTACGGTATTTGTGCTCAGATTAAGGGAAGCTGCGATTTCTTCGTTGGTAAGACCGGCTCTGATTTCATGGATGATATCGATTTCTCTTCTGGTGAGCTCATGGATATTCATCAATGTCAGATCCATGCCGGAAATCTGGCGAGGACTGAATTTAATGCAGTTTTCCAGGCTTTGTGTTATATGAGGAAGCATGATATTCATGATATCGAGATCACGATGATTGAAATCTTCACTGCGGTGACCCCTGTATAAAGCTATAGCACCTATGATTTCAGCGGTTTCTTTAGATATGAGATAAGCACCTAGTGAATATATCAATCCTCTTGGCTCCAATAATTCTTTATAAAAGACAGTATTGGTCCTTGCGGATCTGTGGATCAGTTCGGATTCAATAAAGGCTATGGATCTTTCATGATTGATATACCACTTGGTATAGTCAAACGAGCTGTATTTCTCCTGATATGCTTTTTCGAAATCTTTCTGGAAAGAATCCCCGAATCTTGATATATACACAGGGTCTATGACTTCAAAACTGCCGTCTTCGTTGACTGTTACTGAACAAAAATCCCCGAAATCATACGGGATCAGAATATTAAGGATTTCCATTATCTGTTTTCGTACATCGCAGCTGTTGCCGGGAACGTATATTTTACAAATCAATTCGTTGATCCTGTTAAATTCTATATCCGATAAATTCATTGGATTTTCCTCGCTCTATGCTTTAAATTGAAATTTTAAGAGATTTTTATATTATTATATCATTATTAAACATATTGATGAATACTTGCCGGTGAAATAGTATCTGCATTGTCGCTATATAATGCTGTGTCTGTCCGTATGGGAATTCATGAGAAGAAAAGACCAAAGCAGAAACAAAATCGATGAAATGAATGCCGTTATATATGAAATGTTATGTATTGATGCATTATATGCTGCAGCTGAAACGAGTGAAAGGATCAGAGGCGTGACAAACTGTGCGAGATAAAGAGACATCGTCAGCATAGGCATAATAGTAACAGCCGCGGATTTTCCGGCTTTTTGGGATGCTGATGATATAATGAAGGGTATGCCGAATCCATTGGCCAAGCCTATAAAAGCCGAACCTGCAAAAGCTCCTGGCCATCCTCCGATAAGCCAAAGCAAAGCATAGCCTGACGCAAAGAGAACAGGTGCGACGATTGCGGCAGAATGTCCGGAAATTTTTTTAATATGGACAAAAAATAATCCGCCCAGAAATGCGATCAGATCTGTTCCTGCCATTATTACTGCTATTAAATATTGCGGAATTATGCCTTCTTTGGAGGCTTCGATGGAAAATACCGTAGGATATATGAAAAATGTGAGCATCAGAAGAAATATTGCTATGATGAAAGTATAATATCTTTTGAACATTTTTTTCTCTTTTTTGCTCTTTTCTTCACTTATGCGTTCATTGGGAAGAAACCAAAAGCATAGTATAATGCTTACAAGACCCATAAGGTAGACTAGAAAGCTCAGCCGCCAGCTTATTGAAGCCAGAAGCCCGGCAAGCAGCGTGGCAATGACGCCGCCCATCTGATTCATAGCTGATGAATATCCCATCAGCTTGTCCTGTTTGTCTCTGGTGTAATAAAAAGAAAGCAGACCTGTAGACATGGGCATTATTATTCCTACTGCTATTCCTACAAAGGAGCGGAAAAGCAGTACAAGCCATATATTGCTGAAAATACCCGCGATGCTGCCGCCTGTGACGTATAAGATAAGTCCTGACATCAAAAGCGTCTTAGATTTAAAATGCCGGCATAATACCGGAAAAAAGAAGCTCATCAGCACTATAAAAAGAGACGGTATGCTGATTATCATCTGTGTAAATGTTTTGCCTTCGTCGCTGAAATATGCATTTATAGTATTTAATGCGGGAGCTACAGCTGCACCGGCCATAACGGTAAGCAGCGACAGAGAAAGTATCGTAATTGTAAGATGTTGTCTTTTTTGTTTCCTTATATTCATATATACCTCACATTCATAAAACCATAAAAAGAAGCGTAAGCCCGTTTGGACTTACGCTTTCGCTACACAACACATGGATTATATCATAAATATAAAAAAATAATCAAACATTTTTTAATGATAATTTAATTTAAACCTGTTAAAATCAATTGCATAGGAGGTATGTCATGAGGATATTAGTAGTTGAAGATCAGAAGGATCTCAATGAGATAATAGTGAGAAAACTGACAAATGAGCATTATACGGTAGATGCATGTTTTGCGGGAGATGAAGCACTGGATTTTCTCCGCTGTGCAGAATATGACTGCGTGATCCTGGATATAATGCTGCCGGGGATTACAGGTATAGGTGTACTTAAGGAGATGAGGGGATCAGGAGACACGACGCCTGTACTGCTGCTGACAGCTTTAGGAACTGTAGAGGACCGGGTTGC
>CALCKF010000077.1 GCA_937966095.1 uncultured Eubacterium sp. | reverse complement strand
AAATACGAACCGTAAAGAGTGTCGTCCTTGACATACTTCCCCCTGTCGGATCTGTTTTCTCTCAGCCTCAGATATTCCTCATATGCCTGCTGTCTGGCACGCTGTTCATTTTCCCTGTTATGTCCTTTTCCCGATGTGTCGCCGTAATTACTTCTGTATCCGTCATTACTCATTAATTTGCTCCTTTCACATCACAGACCATTATACCAACAGAATCAGCGCAAATCAACATCTGCGGCATTCTGCATAATGAAAATTATGTGAAAATATCCGTATTTTGATTTATCCTATGCTTTCCATCATATCAGCGATACATTTTTTGAGCTTCATATGCAGTTCTTCTGCATTTTTTCTGTCCTCTCCCTTTATACAGTAATAGAACTTTATCTTCGGTTCTGTTCCTGATGGTCTGACTGCAAGCCATGAACCGTTATCCATGATATATTTAAGCACATTGTCAGGCTCCAGCCCTTCTATCCCCTCACTGTAATCCAGCATCCTCCTTACATCGGCTATGCCGTCAAAGGTTTTTCCCCGATCCTTCCGGAGTCTTTCCATAACCGATGATATCTTACGGGCCCCTTCTTCTCCTTTTTTGACGAAGGAGCTCTGATCGTCTATATGATATCCATATATTCCATATAACTCCTCAAGAGCATCTATCAGTGTAGCCCCTTTTTTCTTCCAGTATGCGGCCATCCTGCACACCACAAGAGCTGTGGATATGCCGTCCTTGTCACGTATATGGGTCCCTGTCAGATATCCGAAGCTCTCCTCGTATGCCATCAGAATATCGTCTTCGTCCAGCATATTCATGGCTTCTCCCAGATTTTTGAATCCTGTATATGTCCTTATGACTCCTGCGCCGTGGCTCTCCGCCACCGTCGGCCCCATATCGCCGGTGACTATGGAGGTTATGAGCTTCTTGCCGGCAGCTTCACGGTTCCTGCATATAAAGTCTACAAGAAGCGTTCCTGTCTGATTTCCCGACAGATATACGATCCTGCCATCATGTCTTACTCCGACTCCTATCCTGTCGCTGTCCGGATCGGTTCCTATGATTATATCGGCATCTTCATCCATGGCTCTTTTTTCTGCTATTGCGAAAACTGCCGGATCTTCAGGATTAGGCTTTCTTACTGTCGGGAATTCACCGTTATAATCCGACTGTTCCCTGATCAGTATGATATCATGAAATCCTGCTGTCTTCAGAGCTTCCATGACATATTCTCTGCCTGAGCCGTGAAGCGGAGTGTAGACCACTCTGAGATCCTCTGTATCATCATCTCCCAGATCACCGCACTTCAGAACAGCTTTCATGAAACGGTCAACAACTTCCTGTCCTATATATGATATATGCCTGTCCTCGATATCCGCTGCATCTATTCCCAGCTTATCATCTATATGAGATATACTGTCCTCTATGGCTTTTGCCGGTCCGCTGCATATCTGGCATCCTGTGCTGTCATAGACCTTGAATCCGTTATATTCCTTGATGTTATGACTGGCTGTTATAACTATGCCGCCGTCACATTTCAGATCCCTTACTGCAAATGACAGCAGGGGTACCGGTGAGTATCTGTCGAATATCATCGCATCTATCCCTGCGGCCGCCAGGACTCTCGCCGCTTCTTTCGCAAAATATGGCGAATCTTTCCTGGTATCATATGCTATCACTACTCTCGCTCCGCGTCCAAGAGTTTCAGCCAGACCTTTCGAGGCCATCCTTATCGTGTATCTGTTTATTCTGTTGGTCCCCAGACCCATTACACCTCTCATCCCCGCTGTCCCGAATTCCAGTCTTCTGTAGAATGCATCCCTTATCTCTT
>CALCKF010000076.1 GCA_937966095.1 uncultured Eubacterium sp. | reverse complement strand
GTTCTCTGTTCTGATAATCTGCTATGGCCTTTTCATATTCTTCAGGTGTGAAATCCGGCCACATGACTTCCGGAAACACGAGCTCACTGTAAGCACTCTGCCACAGCAGGAAGTTTGACAGACGTAATTCACCACTGGTCCTGATTATCAGTTCAGGATCCGGCACATCTGCATAAAGCCTTCCCGTGGTCAGCTCATCAGAAATAATCTCATCTGTTATATCTTCCGGAGAAAACTTTCCTTCAATAATTTTTCTTCCTATAGCTTCTACCGCATTTCTTATTTCACTCCGTCCTCCATAATTGAGAGCGATGTTGAACTGCAGTCCCGTATTGTCCTTCGTCTCCTCAAGAGTTCTTTCCAGACTCTTTACGGCATCTTTCGGAAGTCTTGTGTAATCACCCAGAACTTTGACTTTTACATTGTTTTCTACCAGTTCCTTCAGATCACTGTTCACATATGTCACCAGAAGCTTGAATATACCGCTCACCTCTGCTATAGATCGCTTCCAGTTTTCCGTAGAAAAAGCATATACTGTAAGATACTTTATCCCCAGCTTGTCCGAATGATCCACGATTTTCTTCATTGCTTTCATTCCTGCATTATGTCCTGCCAGTCTTGGCAGCCCTTTTTCTTTCGCCCACCTTCCGTTACCATCCATTATTATGGCAACATGTATCGGCATACGTTCCTTATCAAGCATATCAAATCCCTTTATTTCATAAATAGATGTGACCTTTCGGCCACATCTACCATATTCCTCTGACTTTTTCTGTTTATCAAACTTCCATTATCTCTTTTTCTTTATCTGCTACGATTCCGTCTATATCCTTTATTGCTTTGTCTACAGCCTTCTGGATATCGTCCAGAGTATCCTTCGTATCATCCTCTGTAAAATCTCCGTCTTTTTCTAGCTTCTTTACCTTCTCATTGGCATCTCTTCTGAGATTCCTTACAGCCACCTTAGTCTCTTCACCAAGTTTTTTGACTACTTTTGTAAGTTCTTTTCTTCTTTCTTCCGTTACCTGAGGCATCTGAAGCCTTACGACTTTTCCGTCATTTATCGGATTTATACCTATGTTTGCTATATTTATCGCCTTTTCTATCTCCGGAATACTCTTTGGATCGAACGGTGATATCATCAGGGTCCTCGGTTCAGGAACACTTATGTTGGCAAGTGATTTAAGCGGTGTAGGAGTACCGTAATACTCCACCATAACTTTATCTACAAGAGCTGCATTGGCACGTCCTGCCCTCACTGTCCCCATTTCTTCCTTCAAGACATTTATACTCTTTTCTATTTTTTCTTCAAGTTTCTTTAAATCAAAATCACTCATTTTTCTCCTCTTTCTCCTTCAAAACCTATTTCACTATAGTTCCTATCTTCTTTCCGCAAACGGCTTTCATGACATTTCCTTCTTCCGCTAGAGCAAATACATGTATGGCTATATCATTATCTCTGCAAAGAGACGCCGCTGTAGAATCCATTATCTTAAGATCTTTTTCCAGAACTTCCCTATGTGTCAGCACATCATACTTCACAGCATCCGGATTCGTTTCCGGATCATCAGAATATACAGCATCCACTTTTTTTGCCAGCAATATCACTTCAGCATCTATTTCTGCAGCTCTAAGCGCCGCCGTCGTGTCAGTTGAAAAAAACGGATTTCCGGTTCCCGCTCCGAAAATAACCACCTTACCATGTTCCAGATGACTTATTGCCTTTCTTCTTACATATGGCTCCGCTACCTCTCTCATCTCTATTGCAGTCTGCACCCTGGTAGGTATTCCTTCAGCCTCGAATGCATCCTGGAGTGCCATTGAATTCATCACTGTAGCCAGCATACCCATATAGTCAGCAGTAGCTCTGTCCATACTTTTACTGGTCCTGCCTCTCCAGAAATTCCCACCGCCTACAACAACCGCTACTTCAACGCCCATCTCTCTTACATCCTTGATCTGAAGAGCCACTTTTTTAAGCATATCCTCATTTATCCCGAACTGGTCTTCTCCGGCCAAGGCTTCACCGCTTATCTTAAGCAGCACACGTTTATATTTTGCCTCCATATTCGACTCCTTAATGTGGATTTTATATTTGCCTTATTATACCATAAAGTATATATCCCTGTCACCTTAATATATAACAATATAAAAGGAGCCAGAAGCTCCTCTATCGCTAATTATCATCTAACCATTCCTTCATTACACGTTCAAGGCATTCCATTTTGAACGGCTTTATAATGTATCCGTTCATTCCCGCGGCCTTGGCCTTATCTCTGTCGTCTTTAAAAGCATTTGCTGTCATCGCTATAACAGGTATGTCACTGTCTGAACGATTCAGCCCTCTCAACATTATCGTTGCCTGATATCCGTTCATTACCGGCATCTCTATGTCCATCAGTATAGCCTTATAAAATCCTTCCTCCGAATCCATGAACATATCTACGGCTTCCTCGCCGTTATCCGCTGTTCTGACCTCATAGCCCAGATCTTCAAGAAACTCCACCAGGACCTCTTTATTGTCATTAAGATCCTCAGCCACAAGGACTATTCTTTTTTCACGTATACGCTTAAGTTCCTGATTTTTGAAATCTTCTACTCCCCTCTTTTCATCCCCGCCTGATGCAAGTCCGAAATCAAATTCCACTGTCACTGTAGTGCCTGTACCCTGAGTACTTTTTATATGTATCCTTCCGTTTAATGTTTCCACTATTTTTTTAACTATGGACATCCCAAGTCCATAACCGCCCGCTTTATTGACACCGGCATCCTCGTATCTTGTGAAAGGATCAAATATACGTTCAAGAAATTCATCCGGCATACCTATCCCATTATCCTGGCATGAAAAACAATAGGTCACCATATCCGGTTTTTCATTTTCTATCTCTGTTATCAGTATCTCGGCAAAACCTCCCTGTGGTGTATATTTTATCGCATTTGTGCCGAGATTGATCATAACCTGGAAAACATGACTGTAATCGCCGACTATCTCCCTGTTTACGACGCCTTTGTCCGATATCCGGAAAATTATATGTTTGCCGGATGCCAGCGGTTCCAGCATATTTCTTATCTCATCTGTCAATCTCTCTATATTGAAAGCTTCCTCCTTCACAGATGCTCTGCCCTGTTCTATTCTGGTAATATCCAGAATATCATTGACCAGTTCGGTAATATGATCACCGGCAACACTTATCTTATAAAGGCATGATTCCACCTTATCTCTGTCATCTATATGGTTTCTCGCGATATCACACATACCGACTATCACGTTTAAAGGTGTTCTTATCTCATGCGACAGATTTGATAAAAATTCGGTTTTGGCATCGTTCGCCTTTTCAGCTTCACTCTTCATATCAATCTCCCTGTATCAATTTTTTATAAAATACTACAAGTATTTACAACAAATATTTTATCCGTTAAGCCAAAATATCTACAGTGGATTTAATCGACATACTGTGCCATATTGCATTATATTTTTCTATTGTTTGACATCTTTCGACAAATTATCTCATTCTTTCCTGCTTTACCTTGTGGTCTATCACATGACGCTTTGCAAGTTCCGCCATCACATCTTTCAATTCTATTCCCTGTTCGACCATCATTACCATTATATGGTATGCCAGATCCGATATCTCATATATGGTCTCCTCTTTATCGTTTTTTGCTCCGGCAATTATAACCTCAGTTGCCTCTTCTCCGACCTTTTTAAGTATCTTTTCCATTCCCTTTTCGAACAGGTATGTAGTATAGCTTCCCTCTTTGGGGTCTGTTTTCCTGCCTTCTATCATCCGGTACAGTCCTTCATATGAAAACGGAGTCTCATCATCACAAATATACTCTGTATTGAAAAAACAGCTTTCGGCACCTGTATGACATGCCGGGCCATTTTTGATCACTTCTATTACCAGAGCATCATAGTCACAGTCAGATGTTATACTTACCACCTTCTGTGTATTGCCGCTTGTCTCGCCTTTTCTCCATAGCTCCTGTCTGCTCCTGCTGAAAAAACAAGTAGTTCCCTCTTTCAGTGTTATTTCTATAGCTTCTCTGTTCATATAGGCCACTGTCAGCACTTGTTTACTGTAATAATCCTGAACAACTGCAGGAATAAGTCCTTTCTCATCAAATTTCAATCTGTCAATATCCATTCTACAATCTGACCTCCACACCATGATCTTTCAAATATTCTTTTAAATCGACTATCCTTATTTCTTTATAATGGAATATACTCGCTGCAAGGCCCGCATCTATCCCTCTATGCCTGAACAGTTCAGAAAAATCCTCCATTTTCCCTGCTCCTCCCGATGCTATTATCGGTACATTGACTTTAGCTGCTATCTTATCCAGCATCTCCAGATCAAATCCTTCCTTTACACCATCTGTATCAATGCTGTTGACCACCAGCTCACCTGCTCCTCTTGCAACACCATCTACTGCCCACTGGATCGCATCCATACCGGTATCCTCACGGCCACCCTTTGCAAACAGTCTGAAGCTGCCGTCCACGCGTTTTATATCCATACTTAAGACAACACACTGATCGCCATATTTTTTTGCGGCTTTTTCTATAATATCAGGGTCAGCTATAGCTCCGCTGTTTACGCTCACTTTATCGGCTCCGCATTTTAAAACTCTGTCAAAGTCATCCAACGAATTTATCCCGCCGCCCACCGTAAGAGGTATAAATATCTCAGAAGCAACTTTTTTTAATATTTCCGTGAACAGTCCACGCTCTTCAACACTAGCCGTTATGTCATAAAAAACCAGCTCGTCTGCTCCTTCTTCATTGTAAAACCTGGCCATCTCAACAGGATCCGAAACATCCTGTATCCCTTCAAATTTTCTGCCTTTTACTACTCTGCCATTTCTGACATCCAAACATGGTATTATTCTTTTGGTTATCATGATTCCGCCTTTCCATTAAAATCTATACTGCTAGTTCGACAGCCCTTTTAAGGTCCAGCGATCCGCTGTACAAAGCCTTTCCGAGGATAGCTCCAGACACAATCCCTTTTAAAGAGGTTATTTCTTCCTCAAAACTTATGCCTCCTGATGCCACTATATCAAGCCCATCTATCTCAGCAAGCTCTTTATAGACCTCCATATTGGTCCCCTGCAGGCTTCCGTCTCTCGATATATCAGTATATATAACCGTTCTTATGCCTATATCCCTGAGATATCTGCAGAACTCGAGACTTCTCATCTCAGTGATCTCCTTCCATCCGTTTACAGCAACATATCCATCAAGTGCATCGACTCCTACTGCTATATTATCACCGTATTTATCGACCATTTCCTTAAGAAATCCAGGATCTTTGACTGCTACAGTTCCCAATATCACGCGGCCTACGCCTAAATCGAGATACTGGCATATACGCTTCTCATCTCTTATTCCACCGCCGACTTCCACAAACATATCCACTTTTTGTGTTATAGTCTTTATTATATCAAAATTAACAAGCCGACCGTCCTTAGCACCGTCCAAATCCACAAGATGCAAGCAGTCTGCCCCGTCATTTCTGAATGATTGTGCAACTTTGACAGGGTCTTCACTGTATACTGTCATCTTATCATAATCACCCTGAAACAGCCTTACTACCTTGCCGTCTCTCAAATCTATCGCAGGGAAAATCTTCATTTTCGCATTATACCTCCATAAACGCTTTAAGTATATTCAGCCCGACTTTTCCGCTTTTTTCAGGATGAAACTGAGTCCCGTAAACATTTCCATTGCGTACTGCTCCAGTTATCTTTATCCCATACATGGAATAGGCTATCGTACTATCCTCACATTGTTTTCCGTAAAAGCTGTGCACATAGTAAACATAGTCTCCCTGATCTATGTATTTAAACAGGGGCTCTTCCTGACTGAAACTAAGTGCATTCCAGCCTATATGGGGCACTTTGAGATCATATATGTCCTTTGTCTTCAGATCGTCATCTATAGAAGCAACTACACCTTTTACAAGTCCGAGTCCCTTGTGCAGTCCATACTCATGACTTTCATCAAACAACAGCTGCATGCCAAGGCATATGCCAAGCAGAGGCTTTCCCTTCTCAGCTTCTCTCTTTATTGTATCTACAAGTCCTGTTGCTTCAAGCTTATCTATTGCATCTTCAAAAGCTCCTACTCCCGGAAGTATTATCCGATCGGCCTTTTGTATATCTTCTTTCTTTCCGGTCACTTTCGTCTCAGCCCCCAGATAATCAAGAGAGGCTGTAAGGGAAAACAGATTCCCGACACCGTAATCTATTATAGCAATCATTTATAAAACTCCTTTTGTAGACGGAATCTCATCCGCATATTCTTCTTCGATACAGCACGCATGGCGCAATGCACGTCCCATTCCTTTAAATACCGCTTCGATGATATGATGAGAATTTTCTCCGGTCAGCATCCTTATATGCATCGTAACTCCCATTTCTCGGGAAAAAGCGGTTATGAACTCCTTTACCAGCTGAGTATCAAAATCTCCTACCTTCTCTGTTGGTATCTCAACGTCAAATGTCAGATGACTTCTGCCACTTATATCCACAGCACACATCACAAGCGCTTCATCCATAGGAAGCAGCATGCTTCCATATCTGTATATCCCGCGTTTATCACCCAGAGCATCTCTAAACGCGCATCCAAGCGCTATTCCTATGTCTTCGACTGTATGATGATAGTCAACATCTGTGTCTCCGTTGCAGTCAACTGCTATATCGAACCTGCCATGCCTGGTGAACAATTCAAGCATATGATCAAGAAAACCGCAGCCCGTGTTTATCTCATATGCACCTGTCCCGTCTATCTCGAGAGCAAGCACTATTTTTGTTTCTTTGGTATCTCTGACAATTTTTTTTCTTCTCATTATGTATTACCTCCTGCGGTTTTTATCAAGTATTTCTTCGGTGGCTCTTACAAGGGCATCCATATCATCAGGCGTGCCTATCGTAATTCTAACATAATTATTGATTTTTTCATCATTAAAATGCCTTACTATTATATTATATTTTCTAAGCTCAGAGAAATACTTCTCCCCAGGAATCTGATCGCTTGCAGCAAAAACGAAATTTGCCTTTGAAGGCAATACATAAAATCCCATATTACGCATTTTATCAACGAAAATCTCCCTGGTTCTCATTATGCAATGCCTTGTCTCTTCAAAATACTCCCTGTCATCCATAGCTTCTTTTCCTGCCAGTATAGACAATCTGTTGAGATTATACGGATTAAAACTGAATTTTATCCTGTTGAGATCTTCTATTATATCAGAGTTTCCCATGGCGAACCCAATTCTTGCGCCGGCAAGGCTTCTGGATTTTGAAAGAGTCTGAATCACCAGAAGATTATCATACATATCTATCAGCTTTACAGCACTCTCCGCTCCGAAGTCTACATACGCCTCATCTATGACTACAAGGGAATCCCGGTTTTCTTCCAGTATTTTTTCTATCTGCTGCAAAGAAAGAGCCATGCCGGTAGGTGCATTAGGATTTGTTATGACGATTGTACCGTCAACACCGAAATAGTCCTCAGGATTTATTGAAAAATCATTATCAAGAGGCACTTTTATCCCTTCGGCACCAAAAATATCACAGTACACAGGATAAAAGCTATAACTTATTTCCGGGAAATATATCTTTCCATTCGGCCCCTGGAGTGCCATGAATACAAAAGCAAGCATCTCATCAGATCCGTTTCCTGCTATAACCTGATTGCTGTCTATCCCGTAATATCCTGCTACAGCCTCTGTAAATAATGATGCTTCAGGATCCGGATAAAGGTTCAGCCTCTCAATCTCATCATTCATCACTTTGACTGCACCAGGTGCGGGTCCGTAAGGATTTTCATTGGTATTCAGCTTTATCAGACGTCCTGCAATTTTAGGCTGTTCTCCCGGTGTATATGGTTTCAGCGTTCTGTATCTGTCACATAAAAATCTGCTCATTTGACTTTCTCTCCCAGTTTTCTGATCATATGGCTTATTATATCATTTTCAAATTTAAAACTTGTCTTGTTAGCAATAAATCTGGCACTTATATCTTCAAATTCTTCCAGTACCTTCAGATGATTTTCTCTAAGAGTATTTCCCGTTTCCACTATATCGACTATTACATCAGAAAGTCCCAGTATAGGTGCCAGTTCTATGCTGCCGTTAAGCTTGATGATCTCGATATCTCTGTTCCTGCCTCCGTAAAAATCCTTTGCCACATTTACATATTTAGTAGCTACTCTCAATGTGCGGTCAGGATCTTCTATGTAGTCGTCAGGTGCAGCCACGGCCATCCTGCATTTGCCTATTTTAAGGTCAAGAAGCTCATAAACATCAGATCTGTTTTCCAGCAGGATATCCTTACCCACTATCCCGACATCTGCAGCATGATGCTCAACATATATAGCTACATCACTAGGCTTCACCAGCAGATACCTGACATTTTTTTCGGGACTTTCAAAAACAAGTTTCCTGTTCTGTTCATAATATCCCGGACAGTCATATCCGGCTGATGCCAGCATGTCATACACCTGATCTCCCAGCCTTCCTTTTGGCAGCGCTATATTCAACATTTATATTTCCTCCTTTACCGGATGTCCTTCTGTCAGTCTGTATCTGTATCTGTAACGCAGACATTCTGGTATGTCTGTCTCCGCTCTTACAGAAAATCCTTCCTTCTGTATTGTTTTTACGGCTTTCATAACATCCTGCATTTTATCGTTACTACTATACAAAAGAACAGCATCCACATCATACTTAGACGCAGGCATCCTGCCTTTAGTAAGCTCATCAAGATAAATGGCAAATCCTACAGCTCCTGCATCTTTACCGAAACGGTTCATGGCCTTGTCATATTGACCTCCTGCAAGGACACATCCCGGAAGATCTCTTATGTATCCGTTGAATACTATTCCGTTATAATAATCCACATCATTTACCATCGAAAGATCAAGCTGTATATTCTTTCCGTATCCAAGGCCTTTAAGGGCGCTGCAGTATTCCTGCAGTTCATCCAGATCTTTTAGCATCTTATCATTGATCGCCATGGATCTGGCTTTCTTTATCGTCTTGTTCATTTCACCATATAAAAACGGAAGCCTGCAAAGAAGATCTCTGTACCTTTCATCAAGCCCCTCCCTTGATACTATATACTGGATCCCTGTCATGTTTTTCTGTCTGATATTATTAAGAAGTTCAAAATACACTGCTTCATCGATATCCAGATCATCCAGAAGATCAAGAACATAATGCATATGAGATATCTCCAGAAGATAATCAGGATCTATAGTCTTTAGAGATATGGCGGCTAATGTTATGACTTCAAGAACACTGTATCTGTTTATACATCCCATATACTCCAGGCCCATCTGACTGATCTCCTTAAAACAATGGTTTTCCCTGTTCTCTCTGTAAACATTTTCTATATAATACAGCTTCTCGCTTTTCTCTTTTGTGGCACTTGTATTGTTTATTACGCTCAGCGTGACATCAGGCTTCATTGCAAGCAGTCTTCCATCAAGGTCTGTAAAGGAAAGCACCTTATCCCCTATCAGAAAATCCCTGTTAGTGGCATAAAGGGAATATTCCTCAAATTTGCCTATTTTATATTTTTTATATCCGTACTTTTCATAAATACCACGAAGTTCCAGTGTCGCACGCTCATCAGGTTTTAAATTATATTTCATATCCATTCTCCTAAAATCATGCCGTATTTCAACATTTAACTTTATCACATTAAAGCATTAATTCATTATTACTTTATAAGTATATAATATGGTCGCGATATTGTCCAGTAAAATCCCAAATTAAAAGATATTGTTTTCGTCTTATTCTAATTATATAATAAAAGAGAGAATCATGTCTTTTTGTTTAATGTAAAGGAGAGATACCATGTTAAAAGTAAAGGATGCCTGCAGGTCTTACATATCCTGTCTTTTCGAAGGAATATGGGATTCCATGGTTACTGCCTATCTTCAGGGCTATCAGGGCCAGGCATGGGTAGATGAAATGCCTGATCCGAAGTTCGGATTCATAATCAGCGGAGAATATGCTTTCTTTGGCGGCGATGCCCAGGCACATGACGCCGAAAGCGCTGTTTCCGATCTTTTCCTTTACACATCCAATGATCACCTGACCGCTATTTACTCACCTGATAATCTCCAATGGCGTGATCTGTTGTTGAAATGTCATCCCGGAAGATCTGAAGAGGTGATGCGTCATTGGATAGTACAAAAAGACTATGACTTCGATACCGGAAAACTTGAGAGCTTCGCTGAAAACATCCCTGCAGGATATATAATGCGTCAGTTTGACAGAGATCTCTATCATCAGGCTTTAAGTGAAGAATGGTCGTCAGAATTCTGTGAGACCTTCAGCTCTGCCGACGATTATCTGGACAAAGGATTCGGATTCGGCATCACATATAACGGCAAGCTCGTATCAGCCACATCTACTATGACAGTCTATGACGGAGGTGCAGAGATACAAGTTGCCACCAGAGACGATTTCAGAAAAAAAGGCCTTGCATTGCCTACTGCAGCCAGGTTCATACTTGAATGCCAAAAACGAGGCATACGGCCATGCTGGGATGCTGCCAACAAGATATCGCTGCACATGGCCATGAAACTCGGATATGAATATAACGGTGAATACTCTACCGTTCATCTGCACCGCTGAGCATACCTATATAATATTTTTTAATGAGTCTATTATCGCTTTCTGTTTATGACTGCTGCAAGATATGCTGCTCCGAAACCATTATCGATATTGACAACTCCGACACCGTTAGCGCAGCTGTTGAGCATGGAAAGCAAAGCTGATAGGCCTCCAAGATTTGAACCATACCCTATGCTGGTAGGGACAGCTATCACAGGAGTATCTACAAGCCCGCCCACAACACTGGCCAGAGCGCCCTCCATTCCCGCTACAACTATCACGACATCAGCTTTTCTTATCTTTTCCAGTTTATCGAAAAGCCTGTGTATGCCGGCAACTCCCACATCATATACTCTGAACACGTCATTTCCCATCAGTGATGCTGTAACTGCCGCTTCTTCAGCTACAGGTATATCCGCAGTACCGGCGGTCACCACTGCTACAGTTGGCTTTTCTGATCCATCTTCATCCCTTCTTTCATCTTCAACAGCGATTATCCTGGCTGCTTCAAAATATACTGCATACGGCAGAGATCTTTTTACAGCGTCGAAATCTTCATAAGTTGCACGTGTCCCTATAATCGTACCGCCTTTTTTTACAAGCTCTGACATTATATCGCATATCTGTCCTGATGTTTTTCCCTGACAGAATACCACTTCGGGAAATCCTGTCCTTATCGCTCTGTGATTATCAACACTGGCAAATCCCAGATCTTTGAAAGGCAGATCCCTGAGACTGCTGAAAGCTTCTTCCACCGATATGTCTCCGCGTTTTACATTTTCCAGTAAATTTCTTATATTTTCTTCATTCATTCTGCATCCCATCCTTTTATCTTATCATTACCCTTTCATCAGATACTATTATTTCCGGCTTGACATCATGCTCCATGGATGGCAGATGAGGCAGGATCTGAAAATCATAGCAAACCGCAACTGTTCTGCACCCCGGATTATTTCCAAGGAAAATATCGTAATAACCGCCTCCGTACCCTATACGGTCATGATCTTCCGAAAAAACCGCGCCAGGCATTACAACAAGGGTGCCGGTTCCTGGGATCAGCATCTCTCCGCCATCAGGCTCCCGTATACCAAATGATCCTCTCACAAATGATGTCTTCTCATCATATATATAAAAAGACATAGTGCCGTCTTTCACTGCCGGCAGCCATATCCTCTTTCCATCTTTTTTCCCGCTTTCGGCAAGATAAGTAACATCCACTTCATTCCTTACAGGCATATACAGGCAAATATCATCAGAGGCCCTGTAGATGTCCAGCACGCGGATTATATTACATATTATAGCAGAGCTTTTTCTCACTTTTTCCGCCGAAAGCTCTTTTCTGATTTTTAATATCTCATTTCTTATTTCTTTCTTTTCTTTCATGATTAATATATTATCAGACTTTACCCGCCTTTACAATGTATATAAAATATGATATCATGATAAACAGTAATGATACAAACAATAATACAGAAAGGTGGAACCACAAGTGAAAAGAATAAAGACTTTAGTATCACGTGATCTTGAAAAATCCGCTAAAACAGGCGGCTGTGGCGAATGTCAGACTTCCTGCCAGTCAGCAAGCAAGACATCCTGCAGCGTTGCCAATCAGCAGTGCGAAAAATGTAAGAACTAGCATATCGGATATATGATATTGCGATAATGACATTACTGCTGCATCTGATTACGGATGCAGCTGTTTTCATGTCTTGAGAGGTTTAAAATGGTACATCAGTATAAATTGAACGGTTATAATATAGTCCTGGATTCCGAAAGCGGATCCATACACTCAGTAGATGATGTCGCTTATGATATCATCGAACTTTTTGAGAAACATTCCACAGAAGATATAATATCCATAATAACAGAACGCTACAGTCTGCCGCGTGATGAGATACTTGAAGTGCTGGAAGACATCGAAACTCTGAAAAAAGAAAAAAAACTTTTTACCGAAGACCTTTTTTCCGGACAGGCTGATATGTTCAAGGACAGACAATCCGTAGTAAAAGCCATATGTCTGCACGTCGCTCATGCCTGCAATATGACATGCGGATACTGCTTTGCCGGCGAAGGTGAATACCACGGTCATCAGTCAATTATGGACTACGACACCGGCAAGCGCGCTCTGGACTGGCTCATTGAAAATTCCGGCACAAGAAAAAATCTCGAAGTAGATTTTTTCGGAGGCGAACCGCTTCTCAATTTTGATGTCGTAAAGCGCCTTGTAGAATACGGCCGGTCACAGGAAAAACATCACGATAAGAATTTCAGATTCACATTGACTACCAATGGTATGCTTTTGGATGATGAAGTGATTGAATTTCTCAACAAAGAAATGAGTAATGTGGTCATCAGTTTGGACGGACGAAGATCTGTAAACGATAATCTTCGTAAGACAAAAAACGGTGAGGGTACTTACGATATGATATTGCCGGCTTTCAAAAAGCTCGCTGATTCCAGAGGTCAGAAAGATTATTATATGCGCGGCACATATACCCACTATAATACTGATTTTGCAAGTGATGTGCTCCATATGGCAGATCTGGGATTCAGAGAATTATCGATAGAACCTGTGGTCGCTCCTCCCGATGCACCGTATGCACTCAAAGAATCTGATATCCCTAAGCTTCTTTCCGAATATGAACGACTGGCATGTGAAATGCTGGAGCGCAAACGCGAGGGAAAAGGCCGTGACTTTACATTTTATCACTATATGATCGATCTTACGGGCGGTCCGTGTATCGTAAAAAGAGTGTCCGGCTGCGGTGTAGGTACTGAATATGTAGCGGTGACACCGTCAGGAGATCTTTACCCATGTCACCAGTTCGTGGGAGAAGAAAAATTCCTTCTCGGTAATATCTATGACGGCATAACCAATTACAATATCTGCAGCCAATTCAAAAGCTGCAATGTATACTCCCATGAGGAATGCAAAGACTGCTTTGCCAAGCTTTACTGCAGCGGAGGCTGCGCGGCAAACGCATATCATACGACAGGATCTATCACAGGAGTCTACGACCTCGGCTGCCAGCTCCATAAAAAACGTATAGAATGCGCAATAATGCTTAAAGTGGCAGAAATGAGCGAAGGACTTGACAATTGACCATTGATATAAAAAGGAGAGGCATGCAGACCGCAGACGATCAGACCTCTCCTTTTCTAAATGCCTCTATCATAGCTGCCGTGATACTAAGACCGGTATCTTGTACAGGTATCTCATCTCTGCTGAGCCATATTGCCTCAGACAGTTCATCTCTGTCTAATTCCACCTGATCGCTGCCGTCAAGCTCTGCAAAAAAACCAGTTATGACTGAATCCGAAAATCCCCATGGCTGACTTCCGAAATACTTCAGGTTTTTCACTTTCAAACCGACCTCTTCCATGACCTCACGTCTTAAAGCCCCTTCTATAGACTCACCTATCTCAACGAATCCTGCTATCAATGCAAGTCCTTTGTATGACCTTCCGGAATATCTTGTGACAAGAAGCCTGTCGCCGTCGGTAACAGCCGCCATGATAACAGGAGATATCCTCGGATACTGTATGTTACCGCACTCTGTACATATCATTGCACGTTCTTTGCCGGAAAACCCCATTCTATTACCGCAGCATCCACAGTAACGATGTTCACTATACCAGTGATTAAGATGTCTTGCTGTAACAGCGGCAAGCCTCATCCATTTTTCATTTTCACCGCAGATCCTGCGTATATCTATCAGATTCATACCGTAAGGCAGCCTTCTCTCGTTGATCTCTCCAACCATAAGAAAGAATGGCTTACCATCTATCGAAAAAGCATATATCATTTGATTGCAGGAGTCTTTGGACAGTGTTCTGATATGTTCTGCCAAAGGAAATACCATTGTCCCGTTCTCCATGTACACGAGAACTTTATCATTACAGAAGGCGATAACCGTACTGTCGTTTTCCGCATTCTTTTTCACAAAAGCATTATCAAATATATGAGGCGCGATATCCTGTATCACTCGTTTCCACTCTCCTCGAAATATACTGCTATATGATCACTTACTATTTTCATTACATCTTCCATTCCGTTGACACATTCCCAGTCATCTACTATATAATGCTTCACTACATCGTATATCCATTCTCTGTAATATTCCATAGCTCTTTCATAGTCCATTCCTGCAGTCCTCAGTTGCCTTACATCTGTCATAGCATATTCGATTTTTATCTGGCATCGTTTCTTTTCTCTGCCATCTGTAACATCATATACTTTTACATCACAGCTTGTATTAAATGGAGTATCTGGTGTCAGTATAATCTTCCTCACGTTCTATCACCTCGCTGCTCAATACAACATTATACGTATTATAATAATAAAAGAGGCTGCGCTCTGAAAGCATATCTTCCAAGCGCATCCTCCTATTATTTTAATTTTATTATGCTCCGGTGCTGATACAATCAGTTGTTCTCAGCCTGATATTTCTTGAGAGCTTCTTCAAGCTTAGGAATGATAACCTTAACATCACCAACGATACCAAGATCTGCAACCTCGAATATAGCTGCAGTATCATTCTTGTTGATAGCTATTACACATTCTGAATTTTCCATTCCGGCTATGTGCTGGATAGCTCCTGATATACCGCATGCCAGATAAAGCTCAGGTCTTACAGTCTTTCCTGTCTGACCTACCTGTCTGTCTCTTTCGATCCAGCCGGCATCTACATTAGCTCTTGAAGATGATATCTCTCCGCCAAGAAGATCTGCAACCTTTTTGAGTTCTCCAAAGAATTCAGGCGATCCTATTCCTCTTCCTCCTGATACCAGCACTTTTGCTTCAGTTATATCCACTGCCTTCTTTGTATCCTTCACGATCTCTTTTATCGTAACATTCATGTCTGCCGGTGTGAATTCAACCTTGAATTCTTCTACAGTTCCCTGCTTTCCAACCTGAGGAGCAAGTTTCTTCATTACTCCAGGTCTTACTGTTGCCATCTGAGGTCTGTGATCAGCACATCTGATTGTCGCCATTACATTTCCTCCGAATGCAGGTCTTGTCATCTTAAGAGTCTTGTCATCCATTCCCAGTTTCTTTTCAATGGATTCTGTATCTGCTGTCGATGTTGCTCTCAGGAACTCGAAATACTTTTCCATGTCTATATCAAGATGTGTACAGTCTGCCGTAAGTCCTGTATGTACTCTTGCCGCAACTCTCGGTGCAAGGTCTCTTCCGATCGATGTTGCCCCGAACAGTACGATGTTCGGATCATAATTCTTTATCACTGCTGTCAGTGCCTTTGCATAAGGCTCTGTCACATATTCTGCCAGCATCGGATCTTCTATTACTATTACGCCGTCTGCTCCTGCTTCAATAAGCTCCTGTGCTTTGTCCTTTATCTTGTCACCCATGAGGACTGCGTAAACTTTCTCATCAAGGTCTGCAGCTAACTTTGTTGCTTCACCCAACAGCTCAAGAGTAACTTTGGCTATATTGCCATCTCTCTGTTCTGCTATTACATATAAATCTTTGCTCATTTTCACGAATCCTCCCCACTAAATAATGTGTCTTTCTTCCATCTTGTTAATGATTGCTTCTACGGCTTCGTCAGGAGTTACGTCAAGTTTTGTTCCTGCGCCCTTGGCCATCTTCCCGAACGAAGTCACTACCTTTGTCGGTGAACCGTTCAATCCGATGAAATCCGGATTCAGATCATCCTTAAGGTCATCAAATCCCCATACAGTGATCTCTTTTTCATAAGCATCGATTATTCCGCCTGCATGCATATATCTAGGCTCTGCCAGCTCCTGCAGTGCTGTCAGCAGACAAGGTGTCTTCACTTCCAGTATATGATGTCTGTCTTCATACTGTCTCTTTACTGTAAGTGTATCTCCGTCTATCTTGATCTCTTCTGCATATGAGATCTGCGGTATACCGAGATTCTCTGCTATCTGCGGTCCTACCTGAGCAGTATCTCCGTCTATCGCCTGTCTTCCTGTTATAACTATATCATAGCCTATCTTCTTGAGGGCCGTTGATATGATTATAGCTGTTGCGCATGTATCTGATCCGCCGAACTCTCTTGCTGAAAGCAGATATGCTTCATCGCAGCCCATTGCCAGTGCTTCTCTTAAGGCCACATCCGCCTGTGCAGGTCCCATGCACACTACTGTTACTGTGCCGCCTACCTGTTCTTTCAGCTGCAGTGCAGCTTCTATACCTGATTTATCATCATGATTGATGATGCTTGGAACACCATCTCTTATAAGTCTGTTAGTTTTAGGATCCAGCTTTACTTCATTTGTGTCCGGAACCTGCTTTATGCATACTACTATTTTCATCGTTATTCTTCTCCTTTCACACTGCTATTTTATCTTCATAGATCCTGAGATTACCATCTTCATAACTTCCGATGTTCCTTCATATATCTCTGTTATCTTCGCATCTCTCAATGCTCTTTCAACAGGATATTCTCTGCAGTATCCGTATCCGCCCATCAGCTGCACAGCTTCTCTGCACACCTGGTTGGCAACGTCTGAAGCGAATAACTTAGCCATTGCTGCAGCCGGTCCGTAATTCTCTCCTGCATCCTTTATGCATGCCGCTCTCCATGTGAGAAGTCTTGCCGCATCTATCTTAGTCTGCATATCTGCCAGCTTGAACTGAGTAGTCTGGAATGCAGCTATCGGTCTTCCAAACTGCTTTCTTTCCTTTACATACGCAAGAGCTTCGTTGAGCGCTCCCTGTGCAAGCCCTACTGACTGTGCCGCGATACCGATTCTTCCGCCGTCAAGAGCTTTCATTGCGATCTTGAAGCCCTGACCTTCCTTGCCCAGTCTGTTGGCTGCCGGCACTCTTACGTTTTCGTATGATACTTCACAGTTTGATGCCGCTCTGATTCCCATTCTCTTTATATTTTCACTTACTGTTACTCCCGGCATATCTCTTTCCACCACGAAAGCAGATATACCTTTTGTTCCCAGTGTCTTATCAGTAAGAGCAAATACAATAAACGTATCAGCGAAACCTGAATTTGTCGTAAATATCTTTCCGCCGTTTATTATATATTCGTCTGCGGCTTCATCATATGCCGCCTGTGTCTGCTGTCCTGCTGCATCTGATCCTGCATTCGGCTCAGTAAGTCCAAAGCAGCCTGTCTTTGATCCGTCTATCAGAGGTCTGAGGAATTTCTGCTTCTGCTCTTCCGTACCGAATGAATCTATGCATGAGCAGCAAAGTGATGTATGTACAGAAATGGTTATCCCGGTACTTCCATCTACTTTAGATATTTCTTCCATACAAAGAGCATAGCTGAGATAATCTCCGCCAACTCCGCCGTATTCCTTAGAATATGGAATTCCCATTAATCCGTACTTATGCATCTTTGCAAGCAGTTCCTGGTTAAACACTTCTGTTTCATCCATCTCTTCCGCCAATGGTTTTACTTCATTTTCTGCAAATCTGCGATACATTTCCTGCTGAAGCAGATGTGTCTTTGATAATTTAAAGTCCATTGTTTATCCTCCTAAACTTTCCATTTGAATTTTGCTTACAATCAATTAAATATTTTAGTTGATACAAATATTTGTGTCAAGTTGCAAGTTGATTGCTGATCAGTATGTCTTCAGTATGTTTTTCACTGCGCAGGCACTTGTATTATGCATCTGATCCACGGCATGATATAAAAGCTTGTTTTATGCCGGGGGCATGTACGGCAACCAAACAAATCATTCATCATCTGTCGTGTATCCCATCGTCACTCTACTGAGTCCCGCAGTAAAATTTAACTATGTTATTGCGACATACTCAATTTAATACATAGTTATCAATTAAAATAACCATACCCTTGGCCCGAAAATAACGAACCTATTATAACATATCATACCGGTCGTTATTTTGCAAGCTTTTTGTTAATCCGTTAACAAAATCACAATTTTTGAGAATTGTCAAACAATTTATTTTTATATTTTTTTTTATATGTTGCAATTACAAAACTTTTTCGCTATTTTAAAGGCTGTTTCTTGTTGTTTTTATATGTTATATGAGGCTGAAGCCATTCACTTCAATGTATACAATATACTATATGTAGGATGCTTTGATAAATATTTCACTATTATTGACAAAGGTGTCTCTGAGTAATAATATGACTGTGTATTGTTTTAAATTATATAAATACAACATTTAATCAAGAAAGGATGATCCATCATGTTTGAAACTTTAAAGTATGAAATAAAAGACGGCATAGCTTACGTAACAATAGACCGTCCGAAATCTCTTAATGCAATCTCCATCGAAGTCTTGAATGAACTAAAAACAGTTTTTGAAAAAGTAAACAATGACCCCGAAGTACAAGTCGCTATTCTTACAGGTGAAGGCCGAGCCTTTGTTGCAGGTGCTGATATATCGCAGATGGCAAGCCTTACAGGTATAGAAGGCCAGCAGATGATCCGCAACGGCGCAAAGATCATCGATTACATCGAATCTATCGACAAGCCTGTCATTGCCGCTGTCAACGGCTTTGCTCTCGGCGGCGGGTGCGAACTCGCAATGGCATGTGATATACGTATTGCCTCCGAAAAAGCGCAATTTGGTCAGCCTGAAGTCAATCTCGGTATAATACCTGGATTTGGAGGTACCCAGAGGCTTCCACGGCTTGTCGGTAAGGGCATGGCTAAATACATGATAATGACCGCTGAGTATATCGATGCGCATGAGGCTCTCAGACTGGGCCTTGTGGAAAAAGTTGTTCCTCCGGAAGATCTGATTTCAACATGCGAAGCAATAGCAAAAACAATAATGGAAAAAGCTCCAATTGCCATAAGAGCCGCAAAGACAGCAATAAATACAGGTATAATGCTGGATGTTCCGACAGGTGTGGCTCTTGAAGGGGAAGCATCAGGAGCGCCTTTCTGTTCAGAAGACAGAATCGAAGGTATGAAAGCCTTCCTTGAGAAACGTAAGGCTGAATTCAAGAACAGATAAACATAATATGAATGCGGGTATGTATTACAATAATACAGCAGGATCAAATTCCTGCTGTATTATTTTGTATTTATAAAGAATCTTCCGTTATTATATCCGTTTTAACATCATATTTTTCTTTTATCTTTGCAAACTCCAGATAATGAGGCTGCTTCAGATGTTCTTTCTGAGCATCCCTTGTTTCCCACTGTTCCCACAGAAAAATATCTGTATCAGAATCGGCAGGAAAAAAGAATTCATATCGCATGCATCCATCGTCCATCCTGGATTTTTCTATGGAGCCACAGTTTTTGACTTCCCTGTAAAAAGAATCCCTTTCTTCTTTCCCTGAAAGCTTGTACGTAACATAAAAATTTGTCATTTCTACCCTCCTCTAAATAGTTGACGCAATTTACAGCGCTGTTCCTTTTTCAGGTATGAAAAACAGTGAAGTATCAACTCCTTCCAGCTCTAAAAGCTTTTTCTTCCTTTCTATACCGCCTGCATACCCGGTAAGGCTTCCGCTGCTTCCTATAACACGATGGCAAGGTATTATCACAGATATGGGATTATGTCCGACTGCCCCTCCTATGGCCTGACTTGACATGCTTTTCCTTCCCATTCGTTCTGCTGTCTTACTTGCCACATCTCTGTAAGTTACCGTCTTACCGTATGGTATTTCAGTTAATATAGACCATACGATACGACGAAATTCACTTCCAGACGGCTTCAACGGTATTTCCGATATATCCGGTTCATTACCTTCAAAATATCTGTCCAGCCAGTCTCTTGCCATCCTTATTATACACGAATCATCATCTCGTTTGATATCCCCGTTTATCGTATCCAGAAAATATTTTTCTCCGGAAAACCACAGGCCTACGATATTTTCTCTGTCGCTTACTATGAGCAGTTCTCCTAAAGGAGACTCATAATATGATGAATAATATACTTTTCTATTTTTTTCCGTCATGGCACCTATCCTTCCTCAGACCAGGGGAATCGCTGACCGCAATAAGGACATACATCCGGTCTGTTGAATTTTATATTTTTAGGGGTCAGATATACCATACCATAATAGTGCCATTTTTTAATAAGCTCCCCGCATGCAGGACATGAGTCAATGACAGGTTCCCCGCACTGATTGCATATCTCATTACCTTTGAGCCTGTGAGGTTTTATATCAAGATGCCCGTTTTTACACAATCTGGCATAAAAATTACTCATTACTTGTCCTCCATCATCGCTTCCACCTGGCTCATCCTTCCGTTGACAAGCTCCTCCGAAAGGCATATCTGTCCGCATTCCGGACACCTGCTGACTTTATGACGAAAGCTTTTCCCAAGATATGAAAACTGTGCTTCCATTTCTTTCATCTCAACTTTGCACTTATCGCAGATCAGTATCTGTTTTTTTTCCATTCCAGACTGCCTCCAATTCTATTTTCATTCTGTGAGTATACAGATTGTATATCTCATATCCTCCCTCAACAGGACTGTATTCAACCCAGCATGTTATATATCCTATTTCCTTATAAGCTTTATAGTGTCCTGTAGCCGCATCAAGTGTTCTTCTTCCGGTTTTTTCCGCATTTGATATGACTTCACATATATCCTCTTCCAATATCTTCTGCCTGTTGACTTTTTTTCTCACTTCATCGCTCATTTCAAGGTTATACATTTTCTCATATTCTTCCTCTTTATCTTCCTCGTGCCATATTTCCTTAAGCAATCTTTTCTTCAGCATGACTCTGTTTTCCCTTCGTCTCGTCACATCGGGCTGCGGCCTTTTACCCTCAGGGTCTATATCAAAAAGTATATCAAGTATATGGATCGCTTCTTTCCCTCTGTCGCAGAAAATATCTCTGCAGTTTGAACAATACACTATATATGGATCATCTGATATCTCACATCGCTTTTCAGCTACATAATCGGAAAATCCCGGTGCAGCGACACTTCCCATTCCTCCGAACCCACAGCATCCGTGCCTGTCTCCTCCGGGCAACTCTTCTGCATCAATTCCCGCATCCGAAATAAGTTTTCTTACAGATTTCTGTATATCCGGCTTATTTCTGGCAGAACACGGATCAAACACCGAATATTGGCATATGCCATCTGTTGAACCGATTTCCTTTTTAAAGCCCCACTCTTCAAATATTTCATAAAGAGATATCGTCTCTATCTCCGGAAGATATTCATTTATATGCTTAAGGCATGATATGCACGCCATGATTAAAACAGGTCTTCCCAGATCTATCCAGTCACGTTCGAGATTTTCAAGTTCCTTGCGATGCAATTCACT
Source organism: uncultured Eubacterium sp. (assembly GCA_937966095.1). GTDB lineage: Bacteria > Bacillota > Clostridia > Peptostreptococcales > Anaerovoracaceae > Lentihominibacter. Next base: position 18,275 of record CALCKF010000076.1, on the reverse strand, counting down.
GTCTCCGTTCCAATCAACAGGAACACTGCAGCACCTCAGCAGTATAGATGTGTCCGGCTCTTTTTCCAGCAGCCATTTATACGGTTTTATAACATAATCGGGATCCAGCGCCCCTATGTTGCATCCCGGGAAAAATGAATATCTGCCAATCCCGCTACGAGATTTTTTCAGAGCTGCATAACTGCTGTTTGCAAACTCCATATCTCTCATAAAATACTGTCTGTATGCTTCGGGCACCTTACCGGCATCATGCATTCTGTGTCTTGCGTATTTCACCATTCCGCACAGATCTATATGTTCCGGACATGTTTCTGTCATAAGATCACACATTGTACATGCAGCAACATATTTACGGGCGGGAGATTTATGGACCAATGAACCTGCAGGCTTGCATGAAAGAAATATTTCGTCTCTCATTTTTACCGGCATCTTATCAAAATAATCAACAAGATCACAATCTCTTATACAGGCATCACATCGGCATCTGATGCATCTTGCAGCTTCATGTTCACATTCCTCTTCAGTAAAAACACCGTTCTCGGCAGCCGTAGGCGGCATTATTTCAATTTCCTCTTTATCCGCGATACATCCTGTGGGCTCTGTATCTGCAGGATATTCCATTTTTCCCGTCCTTAAAAAGGCTTCAGCTGATGCAGCTATATTTATACCATCTGCCAGAGCATACATCAGATCACGCCCACATACTTCTCCTCCTATGAACAGAGCCGTGTTCCCGACCATCATACATCCGCCCTCTGTCCCAGTTTCCGGCATAGGCACGCCGAAAGTGTTTCCTTCGCTTCCTGTTGCGATATAGATTACATCAAACATATCGTCTTTTTCCGCGTTATCATCTTTCAGCTTACAAAAATTACTTATTTCTTTTATTTCTCTGTTTAATTCAAGATTATATTTTTCATTTTTGAACTGAAGCTCAAACTCCGACATATATACGTCTTTATTCATAAAATCAGCGAGATGTCCGCCTATTTCGTTTTTCTGTTCAAATACAGTGACATCATATTTTTTTGATGCCATTCTGAACGCGAATCCCATGCCCGAAATTCCGCCTCCGATAACAGCGATCTTCTGTTTTTTTGCCGGCAGATTATATTTATTCGGAGCCTTACGAGTCGCATTGGCAACGACAGATCTTTCCAGTTCCCTTATCTGTACAGGCTTGTCTACTGCACTTCGTATACATGCGTTTTCACAGTATGCAGGGCATATCTCAGAGACGATTGCCGGAAAAACTACACAGTCACGTATAGATTTATAAGCTGCGTTGAGCCGTCCTCCTGTTATTCTTTCCTGTACCGTCAATATATCCATTTTAAAAGGGCATGCATCTGAACATGAAGGGATATCGTGTTCTCTGCATGTATCAAACTGCTTGTAATAATTCTGCATCTTTTCTCCTTGAACCATATAACAAAATATTTAAATACTGTATACTGCTTTATTTATGATATTATTATACCATTAATATTCCCATATCGCTCATGTTATTCGCACTGAATAAAGCAGAGCGTGCACTGTTCTGCACGCTCTGCAATAATATTATGTTTTGCGATATCTTGCGGTTTATTTCCACTGAACGCCTTCTTTACCAAGAGAACCAAATTCAAGATTTTCAGGCTTTGAAGGATTCATCGGATTGTTCTTGATATCTTCAATGGCATCATAAAGATCAGATCCCAGGAAGTAAGGCTCAGGCTTGTTAGGATTAGGCTCTCCCTTTGCAAGGGCATCTATCCCTGCCTTTATCTTTTCAGGGGTAGCCGGAAGCTCATAAACTCTTACACCTACAGCATTGTTTATTGCATTTATGACTGCCATATGATCTGATGACTGGAATGCTTCGGATGCACCGGATGAACCGAAAGGTCCTCTCGGATCGAATCCGCCGACATCTATTGCCACCAGCTTATCAGGAACATCATGTATATATGGCACACCTGCACCGTACATATTTGCATGTTTCTTGAGATCACTGTAGTCTTCGCTTAGAGCAAATCCTATCGAATGAGAAATGCCGCCATATATCTGGCCTTCTACAGCCTGGATATTACCAGGTTTACCGATCCAGTATACACATGTCATGCCTGTGCATTTTGTCTTTCCTGTTGCGACTTCCACATCAACTTCCGCAAGGAAAAGTGCATATGTATATGTATATGTAGGATTTCCGCTTCCATCGTTAGGATCAAGATCATAGAAATAATCATATTCATCGACTGTTGCCCAGTCTCCGTTATACCTTGTAGGTATACCTTCTGCGATCATTTCATCGTATGTCCTGTATGTACCGTCAGGTTTTCTCATAGCATCCGCGATGTTCTTGGCAGCTACGATACTTGCCTTTCCGTTTGCATAATGTGATCTTGAGCCGGCAGACTCACCGGTATTAGGACAATACTTGCTGTCAGTCTGTATCAGCTTGATATCATCAGGTGTAACCTCAGGGAAATAAGGCTTCAATGCCTCAAGAGTACATATAAGAGAGCCCTGGTCTCCACCCTGTCCCTGATCCTGCCATGTATCATACTTCCTGAACTTAGGTCTGTCTCCAGGCATCAGTTCAATAGCAACATGAGCTTCATCTACTGCACCAAGTCCTACATTATATCCACCCCAAGCTATACCTACACCCTTCTTGATCTCATCTGTAGATTCTGCTTTCGCCTTGGCAACAGCTTCATCATACAGAGGTTTGAGTTTATCCATCATTTCTTCCATAGGATAGTGAAGGAACGGATATTGATTCAGGTTATCCTGTCCAGGACGTGCTATATTCTTATATCTGAATTCAAACGGATCTATCCCGGCTTTCTCAGCCAGCATATCTACCAATGCCTCTGAACATGTAAATGCCTGAGGTGCTCCATATCCTCTATACGCAGTTCCGAATGAATGGTTTGTAAATGCCACCCTCGACAGGCCTACTGCATTCGGCATGTAATAAGGGTAGAACATGAATCTTGATATTTTTGTCAGCTTGTCATCACCCAGTTCTGCAAAAGGACCATGATCCAGACCCGCATCGAATTCTCCGGCAACGAACTTGCCATCTTTATCACAGGCAAGTTTTGCATTGAAATAGGTCGGTGAACGCTTTCCGGAAACTGCCATGAACTGGGCATAATCCATCGAAAGTGAACAAGGCATACCTGTAACTTTGGTCGCTATGCCGACCATGGAATATGTATGAGCGCTCATAGCCCATCCGAATGAACCTCCCGTAGGATTTTCTATAACTCTCAGCTTTTCTACAGGTATACCGATAGCTTCTGCCATATCGTCCCTGTCAAAATACAATGTCATAGTCTTGCAATGTACACAAAGGTTGTCATCCTCATCATAATACGCCTGCATAACATCGCCTTCTATCGACATATGCGGTTCTCTTGATGAATAGAAGGAGCCTTCCACAGAATATGCCGCTTCTTCTATAAGCTCAGGAACATGCTCGTGATCTCCTTTGAGTACAGGAAGCTCGGAATAGATGTTGGCGCCGTATGTATCAGGCATCCAGTCGTGTATTTTTTCCGCATCAGGAGTAACTGTTTCAAGATATGTAAGATATTCAGGCAGAGGCTCAAGCTCTACTTTTACAGCATCAGCTGCAGCTTTCGCGTGAGCTCTGGTATCTGCGCATACCATTGCTACTACATCTCCGTAATAAAGGATCTTGTCTTCAGCAAGTATATGATGTGCCTGCTGCAGCTCAACGGTTCTTTCAGAGAATCCGTAAGTCATAAGTTTGTTTGCATCTTTTATATCATCATATGTTATTACCTTTACTACCCCAGGCATTTTTTCAGCTTCGCTGTAATCAATGTTGATTATCTTTGCATGGCTGTATTTCCTCGGCTGAACCAATTCTACCTTGAGCGTTTCTTCAGGCATGTGCAATTCAACATCATCACCATAGTCACAAACACCACATGCCTTAGCCATAGCATTAGGCCTTATGAGTGGTTTTCCGTAGAAATTGCCGATATCTTTTGACCAATCATAAGTAATATCCTCAAAGGTCTTTTCACCGCGCATGATGGCAGCCGCTTCCATTACAGCATCTACAATCTGCTTATATCCTGTACATCTGCAGACATTTCTGTGTTTCTGGAACCAATCTCTCACTTCTTCTCTTGTAGGATCATTGTTTTCCTGAAGGAGAGCATAAGCTGAAACTATGAATCCTGGCACACAGAAGCCGCACTGTACTGCACCAAGATGAACCCATGCATACTGCAATGGATGAGGATTCAGCACAGAACCTATACCCTCGATCGTCATAACAGAGCTGTATTCCTCAATATTCTTGATTTTCCTTGTGCATGAGCGAATAACTTTTCCGTCCAGTATAACGGAACATGCACCGCATACACCGGTACCGCATCCCACCTTAGTGCCGGTGAGCCCCAATCGACGCAGGACAGATGCCAAGGTATCCTGTTCAGGATCACATATGAACATACGGTCCGCGCCATTGATGTTCAAAGTCATTTTCTTTAAATTCATAATAATTGCCTCCGATTTCACAATATTACTTTAACTGCGCAGCAAATAAAACAAAGATCCTTTCCCACTCAAAGAAAGGATCTATATTATCTACATTTATATAAGATCGATATATTTGTCCATTGCATATATAACAGCAGTATACAAAACGTATACATACATTATACTGCTTTACAGAACAGGCACTTTATCCTTTCCAAATGCGGGAGGCCAATATGTTTCCATACAGACCCTATCGGTCAATTCTCCATGCTCTGCCAAAAGCGAAGGAAAAAAAGACTCGGATTTTTATCAATTTGTTACGTCATTAACATTTTATCAGCAAGCTGTATAATATGTCAATATTATATAGACACCTTTTTAAACCTGCTTGCTGTTTTTAATGTACATATTTGCACTTTATTAACAGACTGTATTTTTTTGCTGACATTTTTTTGTTCATCTTCATATTGCTGAACTTCCCAAAATACCATGTGTTATTTTCTATACAGACAATCAAAGGAAAAAAATAATCAAAAAAGATATCAGTATGATACACATCCTTCTAAGAAGTCCAGACACGATATACTGATATCCTTAAATTATTTATTTTTCTCCGATTGCAGAAGCGAAAACAAAATATACCTGATTAAACTCTTTAATCATCTCTTCCTTTATCATTTGCCGCATCATATATCGCAAGCACATCTCCGGAAGGTTCCTTGTCAATTAGAGATGCTGCCACGGCTATTATCATACCCACTATAAATCCCGGGAGCAGTTCATATATGCCTGTAGGCCCTGAAAGGAACACGTACCACAGAACATCAGTTATAGCCCCTGCTGCCACTCCTGCTATCGCCCCTTTATAGGTGAACCTTCTCCAGAATAATGACAATATCACTACAGGTCCGAATGCCGATCCGAATCCTCCCCAGGCATTTTCAACCATATCCATTATAGCCTGCGCCCCGGATCCCTTGCTTGAAGCAATAAAATACGCTATTATAGCAACTATCAGCACTATTATACGCCCTACCCAAAGTATTTCCCTGTCACTTGCTTCTTTTCTGAATATAGGTCTGTAAATATCAGACGTAAATGAACTGGATGCTACCAGAAGCTGCGAATCGGCTGTCGACATCGATGCTGCGATTATAGCCGATAAAAGTACTCCTGCTATAAAGCTCGGGAAAAGCATTCTTGTAAAAGCTATGAACACGTTTTTTTGTGCTCCGACTGTAAGAAGCTCTTCTGCAATAAGCATTCTTCCAAAATATGCTATCAGACATGTTGCACTCAATGCCAGAACGACCCATACTATAGCAACTGTAGCACTTTTTTTGATCATGGACGGTTTTTCTATAGACATGAATCTTACCAGTATATGAGGCATTCCGAAATATCCGAGCCCCCAAGCCAGTCCTGACAGGATATCTTTTATATTTGCATCAAAGAATCCAGTTCCGAAAGAGCATTCAACGATCTCACCGCTCACCTGATCCTTATATGTATATACGGTGGCAAGTGCAGATGTGTCAAGTTCCTGAGTGAGAACAATAACTATAGGCACAGCCAGCAAAGCTACCATCATCAGAAGTCCCTGGAAAAAATCTGTCCAGCATACAGCCTTAAATCCACCCAGAAATGTGTATGCTATTATTATCAGCACGAATATGATCATTGCAGTATTTTCCGACAAGTCAGGGAATACCGTCACAAATACAGAGGTTCCTGCAACGAAGCTAGATGCCACATATATAGTAAAACATACAAAAAATATCACTGCACTTATTATCTGCAGCACAGGGCTGCTGGCCGCAAATCTGTTGGAAAGATACTGCGGAAGTGTTATGGAATCATTGGCGACCTTTGAGAATCTCCTAAGTCTTTTTGCAACAAATATCCAGTTGGCTGCAGTACCCAGCATGAGGCCTATGCCTATCCACATCTGTCCAAAACCGAAAGCCAGGATGCTTCCCGGGAGCCCCATAAGAAGCCATGCAGACATATCAGACGCCTGAGCAGATAAGGCTGTCACCCATACGCCCATACTTCTTCCGCCTAAAAAGTATTCTTTTTCCCCGCTTCCCTTTCCTCTTATGAAAAATACGAGCCCTATCAAAAGAACTACTACAAAATACAATACGAAAGCTAAAACTTCATAATTCATTTTTTCCTCCAAACAGCACAGCAAGTTTAAATTTAATCAATCATTTGAAATATCCCTCTTGAATTTCACACAAATTATATTTTACCAAAATTATGATATGAAATCTACATAATAATCATAAGAATCTTCCCAGCTCTTATATGCAGGATCTCCTCGATGATCCGGAAAATCATAATTCTGCTTTAAATATTCCGTCAGATATTCCGTATATTTCTGCGCTCCAAGATAATTTACATGCTTACTGTTGTAAAAATCTGTTTCCCAGTTGATATCAAGAGCATCTATCATTTCTTCAGTATTGAAATCAATGACTTCATATCCTCTGTCCCTGACTATATCCATTATAGTATTGAACTGACCTGCCTGCTCCTCTTTAACCGAAAACGGAGACATTACAAATAGTATGTCCTTATCGATGCTGTCACAGTAATCCAATACTTCAAAAAGAGTTTTCTCAGCATCATCAGAAAGCTCTGTCCTTTCTTCTGTATGTACGCCTTCTTCCTGCGGCACCTGTTCAAGGGTTTTCTTGCTAGTCACATACCCTTTGGTTTCGTTTTTATCTTTATAAAGGAAAAGCTCTTCAAATGCGACATCTCCCTGCAAAAGCCTGTCATGATACTTGATCACCGGCATATAATATTCAATAAAATCATCTCCAACATCAGAATCTATACTACCCTCTGTAAATTCGAGAGCTTTCCGTATGGCATCGTCTCTGTTAGCAGAAAATTTCATGCTGTCGGTAACACGCCTTATGTGTGCATCATTTACCATTGACTTATCCTTTATCATGCTCCGGAGTTCTATTATATAAAGCTGCGGATCCTGAGTCTTTTCCACTTCCTCTATGAGATTCGGAACAAAAAACATCGGCATTCCCATAGTTGCAAGTGTAAATACCGTCATACCCGTTTCATTATATGCCATAGGTCCTATAAAATAACGATTCGATGCGCTTGTGCCCAGATACACTGCATCTATCGTATTTTCCTTTTCGCTGTAAAAGGCATTGAAAATCTTTCGATTTGAATCTGAACCTGATATTGTCAGAGTACTGTTGAAATAGCAGAGCAGCAAAAGGGCTATCACAGAAAAAATCACTATACGTATAATGATTTTATTTTTGTTTTTCGATACCATGCCTTCATTATTCACTGTCTTCATTTTCCTCCCACAGCGCATCATGAAGCCTTTTCCACATCTGCCCATATCCTTCGGACACAGGGGATACAGGTTTTGGTATCGTGTTTTCAATATCCAGCTTTATCTGTCCCGATCTGCCCATAAAAAGGATCCTGCTGCCCAATACAAGCGCCTCCTGGATATTATGAGTTATGAATATTACTGTTATATCCTCTTTTGATTTTATATCTATAAGCCTGTCCTGCAATTTCGATCTTGTCATGGCATCAAGGCTTGCGAACGGTTCATCCATGAGTATTATTTTAGGATTCAGAGCAAGACCCTTTGCTATGGCCACCCTCTGCTTCATCCCGCCGGACAGCTGATGAGGATATAGATCTCCTTTGCCTTCAAGGCCAACAAGTTTCAGATTTTCTTCAGCTATACGCTCCAATTCAGCTTTATCCTTCAATCCGTTTACCTTAAGAGGGTACTGTATATTCTTTTTAACAGTCTTCCATGGGAAAAGCTGGTTGAAATCCTGAAATATCATTATGCGGTCTATTCCCGGTCCATCGACATCCTTTCCATCAACCAGTATTTGTCCTTCATGCTCTTCAAAGCCTGCTATACATCGTATCAAAGTGGTTTTTCCGCATCCCGACGGTCCAAGTATGCATATAAACTCCCCCTGATCTACTGTTAACGACAGGTCTTTTATTATGTCTCTGCTATTTGGAGAATCATGGTAATTTTTTGTAAGGTTTTTTATTTCAAGCAGTTTACTCATCTTACCATCCCCCATTTCTTAACAGTATTCTTCTCCAACGTCCTGAATATACCATATTCAATTATTATGCCGATGATGATAATGACTATAAGCGCAGCAAATACTCCTGCAATATCGACATTGGTTCTCTTCATGAAAATAAACCATCCTATTCCTGCCCCTGCACCTGTAGTACCGAATATCATCTCAACGCTGATAAGCCCTCTCCATGCTCTTGCCCATCCGACACGCATACCTGAAAGCACGCTGGTAAACGCTGCCGGAAGATATACTCCCCGAACAAGCGAAAAGCCACGAAGTCCTATGTTTCGCCCACTTTCAACAAATATCCCTGAAACTGATTTGAAACCGTCCATTATACTTCTAGACATAGGCCATAATATAGAATGAACCACTATAAATATTATGGTGCCCTCACCTATACCGAACCACATGATAGCTAAAGGCAGGAGTGCTACTCCCGGAAGCAAGTCGCATATTGATACGATCAGATTATATATAGCATAAAATGTATTGCTGACAACGGCTATGCTGGAAAATATGAATGCCAGAATTATCCCTATAGCCAGCCCTTTCACTATCAAAGTCATGGAATATGCCGTATATGACAGAAGACTGTCATCCTTGAATCCGTCTATGAAGCTCTGGCCTATATCCTTCAGAGATGGAAACAGCAATTCATCAAAGGCCTGCATATGATATACGATCTGCCATGCGACCAAAAAACTTATTATAAAAATAATCTGTGTTTTAAATTCATGTTTGATTTCATTTTTCATATAACGTAAATGTACCTTTCTTTCTAATTTCCTTTTACATTATCAAAGGCAAGATCACTCATCGATCCAGGACCCTCATTTTCAAGGAAATCATTTTGCGACATAAAATCTGCCATTTCCATTACACCCTTCGTTTCGGTTGAATATACACATGCCGGATCATTGAGCCATTCCAGCATTGTTGCTGCATCAACATCTTCGGCAGCACACAAGAGCTCTGCCGCCTCTTCCTTATTATTGTTTATATAATCTATTGCCTCCTGTAGAGCTGCTACAACAGCATCATACAGTTCGGGATTTTCCTCTTTAAGGCTTGTTGAAGCAACAGCTACTATAAAAGAGTTGCCGTTTGGCCATACGGACTCGAGCCCTTCCACCTCATATATCCCGTCTTCTTCCATTTCTTTATATACATATGGTGCGGTGGTAAGCTGACATTTTACACTTCCCGAAATCAATGAAGTCATTCCGTCCGGATGGGACATGGCCACTATGTTGTTGTCCAGTGCATGGGCATCTCCAAGATATTTTTCTGCCGCCATTGCGAGAAAAATATGCTGTATGCTTCCGATATTGACAAGAGCAATTTTTTCATCACCTATGTCCTCAACAGATTTTATAGATGGATCATTTGTCATTATCTTATGAGGCTGTGCTGACATTCCGGCACATATCTTGTATGGTACACCACTTGTTATTCCTGTTATTGCCGGTGCCACTCCCATTGCTCCGACATCTATATCTCCTGATGCGAATCCTTCGGTTATTGCAGAGCCTGAATTTAATGTGCTCCATTCAACCTCTATATCGCCATCATAATTTTTCTCTATGAGCTTCTGCTCTTTCATTATCTCCAGAGGAGCATAAGCCATGCCATACTGATGAGCAACCGTCAGTTTGCCATCATCTCCAGCACTGTCTCCCCCGCAGCCAGAAAGAGAAACGGCCATTGCGGCTATCACAATAAACACAACAGAAATCTTCAATTTTTTCATAGTTTTTCTCCTTTAATCCGATCGGACCGAAATCCGCGCAATAAAATACGCCATAAGCTGATATTGATTTTGGAAACTACAGTTTTATTTCCCTTGTACAACCCCTGACGCAAATATAAGTCCGTTTAATGCTGCCGGAATTTTCTCACATCCCTCGAAAATCCCTTTGATAATACGTGTTTACCGGCAGCTTCTTTTGCTTATAGCCCTCATTTTATACTGATATTGTGATGTTTTCAACCATCTCATGTAAAAATTATGTGTACATGATGAAAAAAATCTTCAAATAATATATAATCTACCATAGTGACATGGTTGTCATGTTTTATTTTTATGATGCAGGAGGAACAAATGAAGGATTTTTCATCTATAGTAGAGCATATTGCATACAAAGCTTCTATCGACCCCGATAAGCCGGCTCTTGCCGACAGCAGACATCTGCTTACATATGGCCAGCTGTGGAGCGAGATCTACGGGCTTTCACGCGAACTTTCACGAATAGGTATAAAATCAGGAGACGGAGTCGCAGTTGCCTGCTCGCAGAATACCGACTACATGGTATGTGAATTTGCCATACAGCTGCTTAAGGCTATATTCATACCGCTTGAAAAGAATTCGGCGAAAGACCGGGCTAATGAGATAATCAACGAATCCGGAGCTGCTTTATATATAGGAAGATCTCCGGTGGATGGTACTTCTTTTGTTGATATCAGGCAAATATCTGATTTTTCTTTCTCATATAAAGATATACCTCCATTTAATGATCTTTCTTTTCCGGGAAGGGAGGACATTGCGGAAATATTGTTTTCTACCGGAACCACCGGAAAATCAAAAGGTATAGTGCTTACCCACGGCAACGACATTGCTCTTGCCGAAAATGTCATGTACGGAGTCAGAATGAAAAAGGACAACATTGAACTCATACCTATGCCTTTGAGCCATTCTCACGGACTGCGCCGTACATATGCAAACCTTCTTAATGGCAGCACCGCTGTTTTTTCCGATGGAGTAACGCTTCTCAAACAGGTATTCAATCTTATGGATATATATAAAGTTACTTCCATGGATCTTTCTCCGAGTATGCTTTCTATAATATTCAAGCTTTCAGGTGACCGTTTAGGTCAATATGCAGATCAGATAGACTATATCCAGCTCGGATCTGCCCCGCTTTCTGAAGAGGATAAGAACCATCTGGTACGCCTTCTTCCCTCAACTAGATTATATAATTTTTACGGAAGTACAGAATCAGGATGTGCCTGTCTTCTGGATTTCAATACATCAGATGTTCGTCCTCACTGTATTGGCAGGCCGGCGAAAAATGCAAAATTCAAGATAGTGGACAATGAAAAAAACACTATATCCTCATCCGCTGAATCTCCCGGATTTCTTGCCAGCTTCGGGTCCATGAACATGAAATGCTATTTTAACGCCCCGGATCTGACACGATCTGTACTTAAAGACGGCTGGCTATATACCAGCGATCTGGGATATATAGATGATGACGGCTTTGTTTACATGCTGGGCAGAAAAGACGATGTCATCAATTACGGAGGAGTTAAGATAGCTCCGGAAGAAGTGGAGAGTATCGTCATGAGAAATCAGCAGATACTGGACTGCGCCTGCATACCGGTGGAAGATACACTGACCGGTCAGGCTCCAAAGCTTTTTATAGTTCCAAAAGATCCTTCATGTTATGATGCTAAAGAATTTCGTCGTTTTCTGTCAACAGCTCTGGATCAGGGCAAACAGCCTAAATATATAGAAATCATCAACGAGATACCGAGGACATATAACGGAAAGATACAAAGAAACAAACTGATGGAAAGCGAAAACTTAAAAAGTAAAAACCATCATTAAAAAAATATCGCAGAAGTTTTTTACAATCACTTCTGCGATTATTTTAAATACATTAAAACCCTCTGTATATGAATGCACCGGCATCATATCCCGGACCATACATTCCCAGTATCAGCACTGCCACAGAAAGGGCAAAATATGCACACCATCTTGCCAGAACAGGCTTCTCGTCAAGAGCCGTTCTTATATTTTTTCCACTCTCCTGCATACAGCTGACAGCAAACCATATTACACATCCGGCAAATATCACTATGAAATCCGCAGGTTCCAGCCCCAATGAAAAAATTTCCTCATGAAACGGCACATCACCTGGACCTCTGAATATCGAAATAAATGAATATAAAGCAGCGCTGAAAGAAAGTGATATGGGAAATATCCTTCCTATAACTATGAGTATAAATGTTCTTATTATCTGAAAAACCTTCCATCCTCTGCTTTCAATATTTATATGAAGAGATTTCACGGCCTTTTTAAGATACGGTTCCAGTAAAAGACCCAGAATTATTATTCCTCCATTATACAATCCGTAAGCGATATATTTGAATTCCGCTCCGTGCCACAGACCGATAGTCAGAAAAGTAGCCATTTGTGCCACAAGTACGGGAAAAAGCTTTCCTACACGATCTCCAAGTACGCGACGTAAAGATTTACCCGCCTTTCCAAATGTTTTGGATAATGATATCGGATAAAATATATAATCCCTGCACCAGAAACTGAGTGACATATGCCACCTTCTCCAGAATTCCGATATACTGTCGGAAAAATAAGGTCTTTTAAAATTGTCAGCCATGTTTATACCCATCATCTGGGCAGATCCTCTGGCAATATCTATGCCTCCGGAAAAATCACCATATATCTGTATGCTGTAAAAAAGCAGAGCTGCAAATACTACCATGCCCTGATGATCCTGATAGTTGTCAAACACCTGATTCACAAGAACAGCCGCTCTGTCTGCAATGACGAGCTTTTTAAAGAATCCCCAAAGTATAAGCTGTGCCCCGTGAGCCAGATTCGTATATGAAAATCTGTGTCCCTCATAAAGCTGCTCTGCCAACTGATCATATCTTGCTATAGGCCCCTGTATTATCTGTGGAAAAAATGATACAAAAAGAAAGAAGCGAGGCAAACTCTGATCCGCTTCGATTTTTCCCCTGTAAAGATCTATCATATATGCTGCGGTCTGAAAGGTGTAGAATGAAATACCAAGTGGTATCAGTATCCCGAGATCAAATCCTCCATCTATCCCCAGCGCTTCTATATACGGATAAAAATATTTGACTGCAGCCAGTATGCCGAAATTGGCAGCAAGAACGATTGCCACTATCTTGCGCTTTCTGCTCTGTAACTCTGCCTTAAGCCTTTTCTTTTCATCTCGTGAAAGCTGATCATGTTCTTTCAGGTATGATTTATGTGTACTGTTTTGCTTACCTATATATTTTCCGCCGAAAAAAGTTATCACTGCAGTGAAAACAAGAAACAGAAATGTCTTTAGGCTTGAAATAAGATAAAATGTACCGCTGGCAGCCAAAAGCACCATCCATCTGTATTTTACCGGTACAAGGTAATAGATGCAGACACAGACAGCTAAAAATATCAAAAAATTAAAAGAAGTAAAGCTCATTTATATTTTCCTTATATACCACTATTCCTGTGCTTTTGATATAAGCTCCACCATCGCATCTACGGAATTGAAATTTTCAGGCAGAAGATCCTCTACTGATATTTCCACATCGAATTCATCATTAAATTCTCCTACGATAGCAACTATATCAAGTGATCCCAGTATGCCATCATCTATAAGCGCACCGCAATTTTCGAAATCGATGTCTTCTCGTATATCCTTTAATATTTCCATTACTTTATCTTTCATATATTATTCTCCATTTCTATATAAGATCAGTAAAAATTTTAACACTTTTCAAAATCCAAATCAAGAGTCTTTATCCTCTTCTGCCAGCTCAGCATTCATATGCAGATGATCGTGGTCATCAAGTTCCTCCGGATCATGAGTATGCTCGTCCTCGCAGCTTTCCCTGTGAATGTGGATATGACTGTGCTCATGTATATGGCTGTGAGTATGCACGATATCGCCATGTGTATGCTGATGTGTATGTAAATGTCCGTGACTGTGGGTGTGTTGCAATGCAATACTGTCTCTGACCATCAGCAATGTGGCGGCTATCATGATAATAAGAGCAATATAAAAACGTATATGCAGGTCTTCCTTAAGCAAGACCATGCTGAAAGCCACTCCAAGGAACGGAGATATCGAATAATATGCGCTCGTTTTGGCTGCGCCCAATTCCTTCTGAGCTCTGATATACAGATCTATGCTTAATCCATAAGAAACAAATCCGAGAGCCATAACTGCCGCCATCCATTTGAATTCAGGTATATCCTCTCCAATAAGCAATGCTACTGCAAAGCTGCCTGTCCCTGAAAAAATACCCTTGATGACAACTATCTCCTCAGAGCTTTTATTGCTTATCTTTCTTGTACAGTTGTTTTCAAACCCCCAGCAAATACATGCAGCTATGACAAAAAGTGACCCCTTGTTTATCACAAACGCACCTTCCCCTTTAAAGCTCAATATGATGCTAGCCACAGTTACAAGTATGATCGCAACCCAAAGCTTTGCAGATACCACTTCACGAAATAATATCCAGGCTATCAGGGAAGTTGCAACTATTTCAAAATTATTTAAAAGTGACACATTTGCTGAATTTGTACTGCTTATCCCCATCATAAGGAATATCGGAGCTGCTATGTCCAGAACCACCATAGCTGCGGTATACGGTAATTCCGCCTTGGTAAGCGGATCCTTGCTTTTACCATATCCCGCTGTTCTGACAGCCATACCGTATATCAGCATGCCTGTGCCTGCGCCGAGATAAAGAAATGCCGCCATCATAGTCGTTCCCACGTTTCCAAGCATCAGCTTGGACAGCGGGATATTCACCGCATAAAAAGATGCTGCCAGTACCGCAAATAACGTTGCTGTATTTTTCGCTTTCATATTTTATCCCTGTACTGATATCCTCAATATAACACATGCCCTTCCTACAAAAGATTTATCTCTATTTCCTGAGCTCCCTCCATAAGAACTTTTCTTCCAAACTCATACAGATCATCTATCCCTTCTGTTATAGTCAGAAAATGATTTCCGGAAAGCTGACCATGCTGACTTGCGAACAGACATCTTCCATATGACATTATTATTTCCATCTCGCTTATACCTCCCGGATAAAGCAGCATCTCTCCCTTAGCCGGATGTGAAGTATGGTTTTCATAGTCAAGTCCGGTCCTCATATCTCCGTAAGGTATCCATATCCCTTCTCCGCTCCATCGTACATGTATAAAACTGCTTTTAAGCGGCAGCATGCTTTCAAACACCCTGCATGTCTCCGGTGCCTCATCCGTCAGCAGCCGTCCCACAAATCTATAATTTCCCGATCTTATCTCCACCTTTTTCATTTTCGTATCCTCCTTTTCATTTCCTTCAGATATTTTTTCTGCTGTACCGTCAGCCTTCGGCTCTCTATACTTTTCTGAATAGCTTTATTATAGGTAAAATCATCAAGGCAGCATACTTTCATATGATTTATTGTCTTATCGTAAAATTTTACGAAACATGCTGATATCAGCCATGCTACTGCCATCCTCACATAGTATCCGCTATGAGATATCTCATCAGACTTCTTTAATATCCTTTCAATATATTCATCGTTGACATAATGATCTATCAACATAACAACACTGAATCTCACATCATATTCCTCATCGGATACTAAATATTTCTGCAGAAAATCATATGTTCTTTCAGGATCTCTTCTTATCCGCTTCAGCCCGGAACAAAACACATCACAGACTGCCCAGTTCCTTATTTCCGGCACGAAATTTTCTATCTGCTGTAACAAACGATCTATGCATATATCTTTCTGTAATCCTATAAGCATGCCTTTAAGCATTATCTCTTCCTGATACTCATTTCCTATTATATCCATAAGAGTCTCTATGCTTTCATCACTCTCTTCATAAAGCTCCTTTGCATATTGTCTCAAAACAGGGATTCTAACTCCTATGATATTTTCATCCCCAGGAATCAACCGGCTGGAGAATTCTCTGTATTCTTTATCCTGCAGAGACAGAATACTCTGTTTTATGCTTTCTCTATTTATGGTGTTCTTCATAGTCTGCTATTTTCTTCTTCACTCCTGACTTGATCTTTTCTATATCCTCTCTTGCCTCTCTGATCTTCCTTCTCCGATTATCTATGGATCTTTCAAGATAATTCTCCAGATACTCCTTAAACGGGCCTTCTGTTTTGAATGCCATGATAAACCGGTCTCTTTCATTTAAGCTTTCACGTCTCTCATTTATTGAACGTTTAAGTTCTTCGTATCTTATAACCAACTGATTTTCCATCGCAAATTTTCTTATTTTAGCTGATAACTGCATTGTATAGCACAGATCGACAGCAAATACTCCGAAAAAAACACCAACGAAAAAAGAAAATGCCAGGTGCTGCGAAAGCCAATTTACCCATAATTCCACCCTGGTATTTACAGTAAAATAATATAACATTCCCAGAATTCCCCATATTACTGTAAACTTAGGGCAGATTATACCTTGGAAATTCAGCTTTTCCCTGCTGTAATCCCATAGCTTCACCTTCATGCCTTTTATAAATATTATGCCCGCCGCATATTCGAGTACCGTCATTATAACGGCCATGCTGATGAAAACTATGATCGTATCAACCGCTCTGTTTCCGAACGTGATCATTTTTATTGCGTATGACATCTGAAACATCCCCCACAGCCCAAACCCATAAAGCGGAAGATAGGGTCCTGTCAAAAATCCGGGATTTATCCATTTTCTGTCTTTATTTCCTGAGGATATGAATCTTCTGTAAAACAGTTCTATACACCATCCAAGACAGCTTCCTATAAAGAACAGAAATGCAAAAACAAGAAAGCCATTCAAAGTTAATTCTCTCCTTTTATTTATATATTTCTATGTTGCATACGCAACATACTTGTATTATCAATTATATTAAAATCATATAGCAAA
This sequence comes from uncultured Eubacterium sp., assembly GCA_937966095.1. Taxonomy (GTDB): domain Bacteria; phylum Bacillota; class Clostridia; order Peptostreptococcales; family Anaerovoracaceae; genus Lentihominibacter. The sequence continues at coordinate 980 of CALCKF010000076.1, read as the reverse complement.
AGCAACCAGTTGTAATCAATGATTTTCGGAGGTGGATATCCATGAGAAGAAAAGACAGAGAAATGAACAGCGATTTTGCTCTTCTTGTATCAGACAAGTGTGAATATGCAGTACTGGCAATGACAGATCATGATAACATGCCATACTGTCTGCCTTTAACCATAGTCAGAGAAGAGGACACAATATATTTTCATTCTGCCATGGCAGGACTGAAAACAGATATCTTAAAAACCAATCCCAACATATGTATGACCTGTGTAGGCGACACTCACAGACTGGAGGACAAGTTCACTACTGAATTCGAATCCGCCGTTATCCGCGGAAAAGCATATGAAGTAACTGATGCTCAGGAAAAAATACATGCATTGAGACTCTTGTGCCTGCGTCATACACCAGCTAATATGCAGCAATTTGACGATTCGATCCGCAAAAGTCTCGACCGTACAGCAGTTTGGAAGATAAAAATATCATCCATTACAGGCAAAAGGAAAAAATATGATAAAAACGGGATTGAAATGAAATATGGAAGGATGGAATGACCATATGTAATTATCACCCCGCTATAATACACCATATTACAGGTATTGCCAGCGACGGCAGCATATTGAGGGTCTTACAGTCTTTTATATCAAGTATTGCCAGCCCTGAACTTGCAATAAGAAATCCTCCCACTATAGATAATTCCGTCATCATTGTATCCGTTATGAAATTCCCCAGCAGGAGAGTCAATCCATATATACTTCCTTGCCATAAAAAAAGTATGCCGGCCGCTATGGCCATGCCGATGCCGTATGTAGAAGCCAGCACCATAGAAGTTACAAAATCCAGCATGGCATTTGTGAAAAGAAATGTATGATCCTGATATAGAGCGCTTTGCACTGGCCCAAGTATCGAAAGAGTCCCCACACAAAAAATCAATGATCCCGTTATTATGCCTTTCCCAAACTCGAAGGCGACATCGGTCCCCACATGGTTTTCCG
>CALCKF010000075.1 GCA_937966095.1 uncultured Eubacterium sp. | reverse complement strand
TTCAATTCATATCCGCCGTGATCACTGGCGATGGCAATCTTCATATCATTTTCCTTTCCTTGACAAAATACGGCTTCTATACTCTGGCTATATTGTATCCCGCAGATTTGAGCATCCTGTTCATTACTGCAAACCCCACGCCGTCCCTGTCGCTCATGGCACCTGCCAATATAAGATCGACACCTTCTTCATCAAGATCTCTAAGTCTTGAAAAGAAATCATGGGCAGCTTCTATAAAAGCTTTTTCTTCAAAAAGTATGACGCCTACTTTAAGCCCCAGCCTCTCGTTCAGTACCCTGAGTCTTTCTATCTCACTCTGTACTCTTTCACGCCTGCCTTCTATGACTGTCATCTGCGCTTTCGGAGCATAATGCTTATATTTCATACCAGGTGCCTTCGGCCGGAAATCATCTCCCGGCATATCCTTTTGGAGCAGAGCATCATCATACACAACTTTACGCTCTATAGCCGCTTCTATATTTTCAGCAGTTATTATCCCGGGTCTGAGTATCGTGGGAATCTTTCCCGTCATATCGAGAACCGTGGATTCTATACCGACACGGCAGTCCTCTCCTGCAATCACCGCGTCTATCCTCCCATCCATATCGGCAATGACATCCTTCGCCCTTGTAGGACTTGGACTGCCCGAAAGATTCGCACTGGGCGCCGCTATAGGACAGTCGGCGGCTCTTATAAGCTCAAGCGCCGCTTCATTATCCGGCATCCTTACTGCAACGGTATCAAGACCTCCCGTAGTCCTGTCCGGGACGCCCTCTTTCTTTTTGAGCACCATAGTAAGAGGACCCGGCCAGAAATTATCTATCAGCTTAACGATATCTTCACTCAGCATCGGAGTCAGCTGGCCTATGTCGCTCGCCCTGGCTATATGAACTATCATCGGATTGTCGCTTGGTCTTCCCTTGGCTTCATATATCCTGCCTACAGCCTCAGGATCCATAGCATTTGCCCCAAGGCCATATACCGTTTCTGTTGGAAAGGCCACAAGCCCTCCTCTTTTTATTATACCGGCTGCTTTTTTTATATCATTTTTTTCGGTTGTCAGTATTTCAGTATGCATTTTACGCCTCTGCAATCAGTAATCCATCAGAAATTTTTCATCTTCTCAGCCTGATCACTTGTTATCAGACCGTCTATTATTTCGTCGAGATCGCCATCAAGAAAGCTGTCCAGCTTATAAATGGTCATGTTTATCCTGTGGTCCGAAACCCTTCCCTGCGGGAAATTGTACGTCCTTATCCTCTCGCTTCTGTCTCCGGAGCCCACCATGCTCTTTCTCTGATCCGCTATCTCTTTATTCTGTTCCTGCATCTTAAGATCGTAAAGTCTTGACTTGAGAACTTTGAAAGCCTTTTCCTTATTCTTTATCTGTGATTTCTCATCCTGACATGTCACTACGAGACCTGTAGGCTCATGGGTAAGTCTCACAGCGGAGTCTGTGGTGTTTACACACTGTCCGCCATTTCCCGACGCCCTGTAGACATCTACTCTGACATCATTTGGATTGAGATCCACTTCCACGTCATCCACTTCCGGAAGCACTGCAACAGTTGCTGCCGACGTATGGATCCTGCCGCTCGATTCTGTCTCCGGAACTCTCTGTACTCTGTGAGCACCGCTCTCGTATTTGAGTCTTGAATATGCTCCCTTGCCTTTTATCATCATTACAGCTTCCTTGATACCGCCAAGGCCGGTATCATTCAGCTCTATTATCTCTGTTTTCCAGTTTTTTCTCTCTGCATATCTGCTGTACATCCTGAGAAGATCAGCTCCGAACAGAGCTGCCTCTTCGCCTCCCGTTCCGGCTCTTATCTCAAGGATAACATTCTTTTCATCGTTTGGATCTTTAGGAAGAAGTAGCACTTTAAGCTGAGCCTCCTGCTCTTCTATCCTGTCTTCCAGCTCGGATATTTCCAGCTTGGCAAGCTCGCGCATTTCCTCATCGCCGTCTTCCAGCATTTCCTTGGCACCGGCCAGATCTTCCTTTGTCTTTTTATATTCCTTATATTGTTTCACTATGGGCTCCATCTCGCCCATCTCCTTGACATATTTCTGCCATACCGGCTGATTGTTGATTATTTCCGGGTCTGATACCTTACGTGCCAGTTCATCATATTTTTCCGTTATAAAATCCAATTTATCAAACATTTTTTTCTCCCGTTTATACTTTTACTAACTTTATATTATATCAGAAGTCTATAATAAAAAAAACCTTGTTTTACGCCATATATATCTTTTTGTTTTTCTTTTATATCCTGCATTTTCGGCGGTCGAGGCATCCGCAGGACCTTTGCCGACAGCACACAAAAACATACCCCGTCATTATACTGACGGGATATGTCATAAAACGCAGGTCTTTATATCTTCTATCAGTTATATACAGATTCGGAGCTGTGCCCGATTATATCGCCAGTGGCTGCATCGATTTCAAAATCATATTCCATGCTGTCATATCTTATTTCGATCTCGTAGATCATCTTACCGTTTTCATTATCCATTTTAGCTTTTGTTATATCCGCTTCTGTTGCTCCGGATACATTGCCCAGCGCGATTTCCATGGCTTTTTCCATTCCTATGTCAGATGAGCTCTGGGTGCTCTGTGATGCCTGGCTCTGAGGCTGGGTTTCCGCTGCTATCTGCTCCATATCCTGATTTACGATCTTGCCGTTTCGTGCAAGTATAGTGAATTCATGCCATACATTGCCATGGGAAAGCTGTACTTCATATACCTTCTGCATATCATCAAATTCGCTTATCACTACCACCGGTTCCGACTGGTCTGCATCAGGCACCTGCTGGAAGGCTATGCTTTTGGCTTCTGCTTCGCTTATACCTCCCACGGTCCCTGTGAACCAAAGAAGGAACGCCGCTATAACAACAACTGCGGCAATTATCACTGCTATTATCTTTCCTTTTTTGCTTTTTTTGATGTTTTCCTGTTTTTCCTTAGTATTTTCCATTTGTATTCCCTCTTTTCCATATTATCTATTTTCTTTTCTTTTCCTGCATATTATACCATATACATGAAATAAATATGAATGCAATATTAAAATCAGATTAAATTTGTCCATTATCCACTCAAAAAAAATGACCACCCTGCAGATATCTGTAAGGTAGTCATCTCGTTTCTCCTGATTAATCCAAGTTGTACTTGTTCTTGAACTTTTCAACTCGTCCGCCTCTGTGAGCGAATTTCTGCTGTCCTGTAAAGAATGGATGGCACGCTGAGCAAATGTCCGTCTTGATTTCTTCCTGTGTGGACCTTGTCATAAATGTGTTACCGCATGCGCAAGTTACTTTACATTCCTTATACTCAGGATGGATTCCTTTTTTCATGCTAATCACCTCTTTCCTGCTCAGGTTTACCACCTTTGCATAATTACTGCCAGATATCGCAGCTTATTAACTATATCATATCCGGAAGCCGAGTACAAGTGTTTTGATGATTTTTATTATAAATGTATGACAGCCCGGCATCTCTGTTTATGGTCAGTTCCCGTTCTTAAAGAACGAATCCGGCTATCAGATATGCTATCACTGAACCTCCTCCTGCAATAGCAGCATACGGAAGAGTTGTCGTCATAAGATCGAGAGGCTTGATCTGGCAGCCCTGAGCACACATGATGACTCCATCTCCATACAGACACGTATTGCTTCCGAGCGCCGCTCCTGAAAATACTGCTGCTGATGTCAGTATCGGATCCACGCCCATAGCATTTGAAAGCGGGATAACGATAGGTATGATGATAGCGGCAAGATCCCAGAAACAGCCTGTAGCATACGCATAGATACCGCATACTATGAATACCACTGCCGGAAGGAATCCGCCCTTCATTATAGGTTCGGTTATCGATATCACGTACTCTGCCAGTCCCAGCTCGATATTGGCATTCTGCACCGCAAAGGCCAGTACTGAAAGAATAAATACGAATCCCATAGACATCACACCGTCAAAGCACGTAGTAAGCATATCCTTGAATGTGAGTTTCTTCTGTACCAGATACAGTATGAAAGCCACTATCACCCCTGTGGCTGAACCCATCAGAACATCTGACAGAAGAGCAACTATTATCATGGCAATCAGCGGAAGCAGAAAATTCCACGGATGCGCCTTTATATTTTCGTCAGAGTCACTGCCGATTTTCGCACTTTCCACCAGTTCAGGATCCGTGCCTTCAGGGAAAACATCACCCAGCGTCTCGTACCGTTCATATGCTTTTTTCATAGGTCCGATTTTCGGGATTATACCTATGATCTGAAGTATGCAGACAATGACAGCAAACCACGCATAAAAAGCAAACGGAAGACCATGTATGTATGCTGTCATGGATGACCCGTTTATCTCCACTCCCTGATCTCCCATCAGCGTCGCAAAATATACGGCCCATGACGAAAGCGGTATCAGGATACAGACAGGAGCGGCTACCGTATTTACTACATAAGCCAGCTGCTGTCTCGGGATCCCCAGCTTATCTGTAATGCCTTTCATAGTCGTTCCTACTGCAAGATTATTGAGGTAGTCATCGATAAATATCACTACACCAAGGAAGAAAGTACCAAACAGCGAACTTTTCCTCGTCTTGATGAACCGGCTGGCCCAGTATCCGAAATCAGTAACTGCCCCTGTCTTCTCATAAAGCATGATCAAAACGCCAAACAAAGCGATGACTATAAGGAGCCACTGGAGAGACTCATTGTTGAAGGAAGCATAGATATTCTCAAAAAATGAGTTCGCAAATCCCTTTATTCCTCCCAATACCAATGACGCCATGGCAAGTCCGCAGACCATGGCGAAAAGTGTGCGTTTAGTTGTGACGGCTATGACGAGAATCGTCAAAACCGGCAGCACGCATAAAATTCCATAATCCATAAAAACATCTCCTCTTATTAAATTTAACAGCCCGGCGAAAATCTCAGGCCGTCATATCCATATATCATAAAGTGCCGCTTACTGCTCGTCCCTGTATACAATACGGCCATCCATGATCGTCAGAAGAGCTTTGCGCTCCAGCAGCTTTTCAGGTTCTTCATCAAAGACCCTGCCGTTTATCACTGCGATATCCGCCAGCTTCCCTGCTTCAAGACTTCCGATCCTGTCTTCGACGCCCATGGCATAAGCGCCCATGTACGTATACCCTTCCAGAGCCTGGAAAATATCTATCTTCTCATTTATATCCGCTCCGATTTCATTGCCCTCAAGATCCAGTCTGGTAACGGCCACATACATGTTGTGGAAAGGATCGATCTCAACTATAGGAAAATCGGTGCTCAGAGATACTTTTGCACCGGCATCGTAAAGAGACTTCAGCGGGTGGCTCCTGAACCATCTTCTTTCTCCGAGAGCCTCCACCATGAATTTCTCAGTACACAGGTAATAGTGAGCCGGCTGCTTGTTAGCCATGACGTCAAGCTCCGCAAATCTCTGATAATCGTCGTCTTCCACCAGCTCTATATGTTCGATCCCGTTTCGCAGCCCATGCCTTCCATTAGCCTTTATCGATGCCTCGAAGGCGTTGAGCGCCATACGTGTACCGCCGTCGCCTGTACAGTGTATCCTGACAGGGAATCCTTCTCCGTTGGCTTTCGTGATTATCTCACTGAGAGCATCCTGAGTAAAAATAGGTGTAGCATTCTTCTCAGGGTTTTCAGGATCATCCATATATGGCTGATTCAGCACTCCTGTGTAAGCATCTATGACTCCGTCACCATAAGCTTTTAGCCCCGGCATAACCACATATCCGTCGCCGTATTCCTTCATCAGCTCTTTTGCTCTGGTAAAATCTCCTGTCTTCCCGATAGCCGGATACACGAACATCCTGACATCAAGATCGCCCGACCTCTCCATTTCTCTGTACAGCCTGAAACCCTTAGGTTCTTTTTCTATCTCAAGTTCGTTTGAAACGTCTCCGGCTGATGTCAGTCCAAAGCTGCTGTATATCCCAAGAGAATGCTTGAGCATCTTCTTAGCAAGCGACTCTTCTATATTCAGGAGCATAAAGAATACAGGATCTGCACCCATATGATACAGCATCCCCGTAAGTTCACCGTTTTCATCCTTCTTTACATAGATCTCCTGTTCCTTCGTAACAGTATCCTTGGTATAGCCGAACATCTCCAG
>CALCKF010000074.1 GCA_937966095.1 uncultured Eubacterium sp. | reverse complement strand
CTTGCAAATCCAGCCATTTCAATATGGCGGAATTTAGTTTTTCATTTAACGAAAAGAACAGCCCTGATAAGGGCCGTTCTTTTTAAGGAGTCCTTTACTGATGAGTGATTTAAATCATCGTATCAACAGTGCTCAGTACATTATCCATTATAGCCATCTGTTCCTTCAGCTCTTCTTCAGTTATAGTGAGAGGAGGGCAGACAACTACCATGTTCTCATGTGTATATGTCCAGAATCCTTCTTTTACAAGCATTCCGAGTATTTTACCCATGATTCCTTCAGGATCTTTTCCGAATGGAACCAGAGGTTCTCTTGTAGCCTTGTCTTTTACCAGTTCGATAGCTGAGAACAGACCGATATGTCTTACTTCACCAACGCAAGGATGCTTTTCAACATAGCTGTCCAGAATATCAGCGAGAACTTTTGAAGTTACCTGCATCTTGCCTTCGATATCGAGGTTCTTATACTCTGCGATAGTGGCAACTGCAGCGGCACATCCCATAGGATGAGCGGAATAAGTCAGACCGCAGCCCATTGAAGTGTCGTTGAAGAATGATGCTATCTCAGGCTGCATAACAACTCCGCCGAGAGGAACGTATCCGCATGTGCATCCTTTTGCGAATGTGATCATGTCAGGTTCATAGCCGAAGTTCATGAATGCGAAGCATTTACCTGTTCTGTACCATCCTGCCATTACTTCGTCTGCAACCATCAGGATCTCGTACTTGTCACAGAGAGCTCTTACGCCCTGATACCATTTAACAGGAGCGATCAGAACGCCGTTTGAACCTACTACAGATTCCAGCCAGATAGCTGCGATATTTTCAGGTCCTTCATAAAGGATCTGGTTTTCAAGCAGTTCAAGATAGAAATCAGCTACTTCATCATCGTTTGCAAAGCTGCATGCCTTAGGAGCCCTGTAGGAGTAAGGACCGTCATATTTAACGTATCCCGGACCGCCCGGCTCGTTGAAGAAGTGTCTAGGTTCGCCTGTGAGCATACCTGCGCCTGCAGATGAACCATGATAGCATCTGTACTGTGAGAAGATCTTCTGTTTTCCCGTGTACTGTCTTGCGATCTTGATGGCGTTTTCATTTGCCTCTGCACCTGCATTGGTAAAGAATACTTTTGCTCCGTCTCTGAAGCCTGTTGCCTTTACTACCGCTTCTGCGGCATCCGCTCTGCATTCCATGGCAAATCCAGGTCCCATGAACGGGATATCCTTGGCCTGTGCTATTATAGCATCTACTATGGCCTTATTGCCATGTCCCAGGTTTGAGTTAACAAGCTGTGATGACATGTCGGCATATCTTTTGCCGTTTTCATCCCAGAAGTATATACCTTCAGCCTTTGTTACAACGATAGGATTCAGGTTGCCCTGAGCCGACCATGAATGAAGATTGAACTTCAAATCTTTTTCTTTGATTGCTGACATTTCGATTCTCCTTTAATTAAACTCAGTGTAAACTCATATTTATAAATATTTACAAACTATATTACTTATGCATCTACCTTTGCCTTTATAGCAGCATCGAACAGCTCTTCATCTGTAGGCTGGAATGAAGGGATAGGTCTTGAAACATAAGTGAAGTTCAACAGATCCTTGTAAGTTGCGTTATGGGAGATGCTGTTGTGTCCCCATGTTCCGCAGCCCAGTGTCATGGAGATAGGGAAACCGCAGGTCCATGAACCGGAGTTGGTCAGTGACTGAGGCTGGTTTACGCAAACTTTGCATACAGGGATAGTTTCGCCCAGCTTTGTAACTCTTTCCTTGATGGAGGTGTGGATTCCGCAGCTGTGGCCTTTGCCCTGGTATTCAAGTATCTTCATCATCTTATCGATGGCATCGTCGAAGTCTTTTGCCTTTCTTACGCCGGAAACAGGTGAGAGTTTTTCTCCTGTGAATGGGAATTCATTTCCGTAACCGCCGTTTTCTTCAGCCATCAGCATCTTTGTCCCTTCAGGAACATCGATATCTGCAGCAGCAGCTATAGTAGCGGCACTCTGTGCAACGATCTGTCTGTTGAGCTGATGATCTGCAGGTGAGTTAGGCCATAAAGTCTTGAGAAGTCTTTCCTTTTCAGGACTTCCTTCCTTAACGAGTACAGCGCCGGCTCTTTCCATAGCTTCTACCCATTTGTCATAGCATTCTTCAAGAACTATGATATTGTTTTCTGTCGAGCATGAAGTAGCGTGGTCGAAAGCCTTTGACTTAACGATCATAGCAGCTACATCATCAAGATCAGTAGTTCCGTCAACGATAGATACTACATTTCCTGTACCTACTCCGATAGCAGGGTTTCCGGATGAGTATGCCTGACGAACCATAGGAGTTCCGCCTGTAGCCAGGATAAAGTCAACCTGATGCATAAGTTCCTGTGAAGTTTCAACAGATACATATTCAGGATCGATAGCCTGTACCAGATCTGCAGGATATCCTAATTTTTCTATAGTCGCTCTGATTTCGTTGGTAACTGCAACATTTGTCTTTCTTGCTTTTGGATGAGGTGCAAGTATTATTGCATTTCTTGTTTTCAGAGCCATAAGGGACTTGACGATAGGAGTAGCTTCTCCGTTTGTTACAGGCATTATAGCACCTATAACACCCATAGGTCTTGCATATGTTTCCATTCCCATTTTTTCATCGACGTCGATCAGGCCGACTGACTTCTTGTCTTTCATCTGGAAATATGAACCCTTTACTTTTCCGTAGATCTTGAGTTCCTTGTCTTCAGGGATTCCCATTCCTGATTCTTCAACCAGCATTTCGCCGAATTTACGTGCAAGCTCCGGTTTAGTCAAAGCGTATGCTACAGCACCTGTAAGAAGATCTACATCTTCCTGTGTGAAATTGTTTGCGATTTCCTGAGCTGCTCTTGCTTTTTCAATCAGAGATGCAACATAATCATGTGAATTCATTGCCATTTTTAAAGTCCTCCTTTTTAATACTGATCAAATGGTTTAATATAATGTTTTTGTTACATTATCATAACCTTTTTGTTATTGTACTCATATAAATACGCAAGGCTCGTGCCAAATATCCGAGCGTATTAAAAAAATGACATAAAAAAACAGCCTGGATCAAAATTAAAATTAATGTAATGTTAAAACGTTGAAAATACTGAAGTTTGCAGACGGAGAAAAATATCGTGACAAAGTGCGGAAAGATATTATCTTTAAAAATTCTGTATATGAAAAAATACAAAAAAATAAAAAACGATACAAAAATGTATCGGATATTGACTTGAATCATATTTTAACTGTGAAAATGTTTTAAAATTAAAGCAAGATGCCCGCTGATACAAATATGTATCTATGATACATATTTGTATCAGTTGTTTGGCTCTTTTACAATGTTATATTTATGGAGCTTTCTTACTATAGTAGGCTGGCTTACCTGGAGAGCTTTCGCCATCGCTCTTGTGGATCTGTAATTCCTGTATGCCTTTTCCAGTATCTCTTTTTCTGCTTTTTCCATTGCCGATGAGAGTGAAAGGTCTATATTGATGTTGGCATTGGTCTTAGCTTCCTGTTTTATAAATATAGGAATGCTTTCTTCTGATATCACACTTCCGTTAGTGGTTATGGTGAGCCGTTCTATTATGTTTTGGAGTTCACGAATGTTTCCCGGCCATGGATATTTGAGAAGTATAGTCAGTGCTTCTGAGCTGAAGCGCTTGTTTTCTCTCAGATTCCTGTTGCACTTCATAAGGTTGCTGTGGATAAGAGGCAGTATATCTTCAGGTCTGTCACGAAGAGAAGGCACATGGATCGGCACGACATTGAGACGATAATACAGATCTTCCCTGAATTTACCTTCCTTGACGAGATCTCTGAGGGATTTGTTGGTTGCGGAAACTATCCTTACATCTATGGGGATGGATTCCACCCCGCCTACAGGAGTTATCTCTCTGTCCTGTATCACTCGGAGAAGCTTTACCTGAAGATTGAGGGGCAGTTCCGATATTTCGTCCAGGAATATCGTTCCCTTGCGTGCTGCTTCAAAAAGTCCTCTTTTACCTTCTGTATTGGCTCCGGTGAAGGCGCCTTTATCATATCCGAAGAGTTCGGATTCAATAAGATTTTCAGGTATAGCACCGCAGTTGACTGTTATGAATGGATTTTCACAACGGCTGCCCTCCTCATGCAGAAGTCTGGCTATAAGTCCCTTGCCTACACCTGATTCTCCGGTTATCAGCACTGTCGAATCCACTGTTGCAAGTTTTTTTGTCAGGGACATGACATTTTTCATCGCTATGCTGTTGGCTATTATCTCATCATTGGAGAAATCCGGACTGTTGATGGCAT
>CALCKF010000073.1 GCA_937966095.1 uncultured Eubacterium sp. | reverse complement strand
CTTTCCTTCCTTATTTTTACATTTTTATAATAATATGTAATTTTATTCATGTCAAGTTTATTCATAGCTGTTTTTCAAAAAATATAAAATGCTCACCGTTACAGGGTCCTCTGTGACCCCTGTAACGGTGAGCATCACGGTATTATTTCTGTTTTGCATCAAAGATGAAACGCTCTATAGCATCTGCAACTCCGTCCTCGTCATTTGATAAAGCTATATATTCTGCAGTGGCTTTCACTTCTTCCTTTGCATTTCCCATTGCTACAGCTATACCTGCAGCCCTGAGCATGGCTATGTCATTGGGACTGTCACCTACAGCCATCATCTCATTCTGTCCTATTCCGAGTATATCTCCCAAACACCTGAGAGCTTCGGCCTTGCTTGTCGTCTCTCCTCCTATTTCCAGATTATGATTGAATGAGCTGGTTATCGTTGCCTTGGGTATAGTCTGAAGTTTTTCTCTCATAGCCGGTTTCTCGGATATGTCTTCAAAATTTATATTTATATTTTCTATCGAATCTTTATGATCAAGAATAAACTGATATATATCTTCCACAGGATTTCTGGTATTCAATATATAACTGACACTTCTGAAACTCCTGCCTGATCTTTTCACCTGATCATAATAGGCTTTTTCTATGTATGCAATACCGTCAACAAAACACTCCAGCACATAATCATACTTCCTCAGCAGTTCCACTGATCTTTCCGCAGTCAGAGGTGACATGCAGTTTTCATATATGCTTCTGTTTTTTCTCAGGTCTGTTATTCTTGCACCGTTTGAGGTCAACACATACCTTATAGCATCTATTTCATATATATCCTCGGGAAGTGCGGATCTCGGACGTCCGGTAGCAACGACTATATTGACGCCTTTTTTTGCAGCTCTGCTGAGAGCCCGCCGATTGCCTTCACTTATCACACCGCTGCTGTTAAGAGTAGTCCCGTCAAGATCCAGCGCTATAAGTTTTACTGACATTTCATCACCTCTTATTCACTATATCCATAAATTCAAGATTTATCTTTCTTACTGTCTTCATAGTGCATCCGTCTCCATGTCCAGGATATATCATTATATCATTATCCCATTTATCCACTATATTTACAATGCTGTCGATCATCTTTTCCTGGGATCCGTCTTCCAGATCTGTCCTTCCCAGATCTACATTGAATATCGTGTCCCCGGTAAAAACAGCCCTGCTTTTTTCACAGAAAAAACATACGCTTCCTTCGGTATGTCCCGGCGTGTTTATCACAATAATCTTTTCACCATCAAGCACCCATTCTTTCTTTGTGATGTTGTAATCTCGAATCTTTCCGGCGT
>CALCKF010000072.1 GCA_937966095.1 uncultured Eubacterium sp. | reverse complement strand
GCTCTGAAACAGCAGAATATAATAAAAACCGCAAAACAACAATTATCGTTTTTGCGGTTTTTTCTATATATGATCTATGCATCAAGCATTCTTTTTACAACAGATATATCTGATTCGTAGTATTCATACTTGCCATTGATCTTCTGATAAGTTTCCTCACCTTTACCGGTTATCACTATTATATCGCCTCTATCTGCCTGCTCGATAGCTTTCTTTATGGCATCTGCCCTGTTTTCTATAATAAAATACGGTTTTTGATAAGGGATTATATATCTTGCTATTTCTGTACATATCTCAAAAGGATCCTCAAACTGCGGATCACAGGATGTAAGATATATCTTGTCCGCATATCTGCCGCACATGGTGCCCACATCTTTTCTCCTTATCTGAGTACGTGAACCATCGCTCCCGCATACAACAGTCAGATGTCTTTCCGGGTAATCACTCTTTAATGACTCGAACAATTCTTTAAAGCTCAGTCGGTTATGAGCATAGTCAACGATCACTTTGATCCTTTCATTATTGAAAACATTCATCCTGCCTGGTATACTGATCCGGCTGACAGCACTTTTTATGACATTATACGGTACGCCATATTCCTTTGCAGCAACTATGGCACATACAGCGTTCTTCACGTTGAAACGCCCTTCCTGATCTATGCTGTACTTTTCTGTAATGCCATATGACTCAAGTTCGAATGAAAAGCCTGTTTTATCCTTTGTTATGCTCTTTATATGATAATCATCATATTTTTCTCCTATGATCACCACTTTTTCCGCATACTTTTCTGCTGCTTCCCTTATACTTTCAAAATCTCTCGTATCACGCATTATCACGGCAACTCTGCAGTTTTTCATAAGCTGTATCTTGCATTGAAGATAGTCGCTGTAGCTTTCATGCTCTGTAGGTCCTATGTGATCTTCGTCTATGTTCATGAATATCCCTATGTCATAGTCCACTCCATATACTCTGCTGTGTTTATATGCCTGAGATGACACTTCCATGGTGAGATATTCTATTTCATTACACCTTACATCATATAGCAGTCTCTGAAGATCCAAAGATTCAGGAGTAGTAAGCCGTGCCGGTTTGTTGCCGTTTCCTGTATTTATCTCCACCGTAGATAACAATGCTGTTTCTGACCCCGTATACATATCAAGGATTTTTTTGATATAGTATACAGTAGTGGTCTTGCCTTTTGTACCGGTTACCCCGGTCATTTTTATATCATGCTGCGGATAATCAAAAAAGTAGGCAGCAACTACACTCATAGCCTTTCTTATATCTTTGACTATAACAGACGGCATACAGCAGTCATATTCCTCTTCTGACATATAACATACCGCACCTCGTTCAGCAGCTTCTTCCAGATACTTCTTTTTAAACCCGGCACCTTTACATATAAACAGATCTCCCTGCTTCACTTCTCCCGAAAAATATGTGATTCCTTTTATATTAAAGTTTTTATCTATATTACATATCTTCTTCAGCAGATCTTTCTTTTTAACAACATCAACTGTTTCATTTATATTCTTAGATTCATACTTCATACTCTACTCCCAAAATTAATCCTTGCCCTGTAAAATACATTCTCCATTATCAGCCCGGAGGCCATTTCATCTTGCGTTTTCCTAAAAGATGGAAATGTATATGCTGAACGGTCTGCAATCCATCTTCACCGCAATTGCTCACCAGTCTGTAACCATTTTCCAATCCCAGCATTCCGGCAATTTCACTGACTTTTATCATTATATATCCAAGCAGTTCTGAATCTTCTTCCGAAACATCATCAAGGGATGCTATATGTTTCTTGGGTATTATAAGTACGTGAACCGGGGCCTGCGGATCAAGATCATGAAAGCACAGTATCCTGTCATCCTCATATACCTTATTGGACGGTATCTCGCCCTTTGCTATCCCGCAAAATATACAATCACTCATTTCATCACTTCCTTTCTTCATAAAATTTATATTCCGTACTGTATACGGCTATTATATACGTTATCCGGCAATAAATCAAATCTGTTATTATATTATCACCCCTTCCATCCCTTCGGCAAAATAACCTGTAAGTCTGACCTTCACCATTTTATTTATCAGGTTTTCAGCTCTTGTCCCTTCATCACATTTTATATATGTCTTTATATAATTGCCTGTATACCCTGTAATAATATTTTTCTCACCGTATAGCTCCTCCAAAATCACATATTCTTCATTCCCTATATTTTTTCTGAAGAAATCGACAGCTGCTTTGCGTCCTGCGATATGCAGTATATCGCTTCTTCTGTTCTTTACCTGAGGAGCTATATGACCTTTCATTTTTGCAGCTTTTGTAAAAGGTCTCTTGGAATATTTGAATATATGTGTCTTACAAAACCCGCATTCCGATATGAGACTGCGGCTTTCTTCAAAGTCTCTTTCTTTTTCTCCAGGAAACCCGACGATTATATCTGTCGATATCCCATACATAGGGTCAAAATCTCTAAGTACATTTACTATATCTATATATTCTTTCCTTCCATATGGTCTGTTCATGGCTTTAAGGATAGCATCACTGCCGCTTTGAGCAGAAAGATGCATGTGATGGCAGAGCTTGCTATATTTCAGGAGTCTTTTTACATACTCTGCATTAACAACTGCAGGTTCCAGAGAACTGAGACGTATCCTGAAATCTCCCTCAAGGCGATCAAGGGCTGCCACGACTTTCTCTACACCGAAAATACCGCTATTTTCTTCAAAGCTTTCTTCCATATCATACAATGCTGTGTTTATACCTGTCAGCACAATCTCTCTGCAGCCTGAAGATATAAGATTTACAGCCTCTGTTATTATATCCTCCAGTCTCCTGCTCCTCACCTGACCTCTTGCGTAAGGGATAATACAGTATGAACAGAACCTGTTGCAGCCATCCTGTATCTTTATATATCCTCTTGTTCTGTTTTCCGATGATATTACTGTCCCCGTCTCATCATAGCCGTCCAGATCTTTATATTCTTTCACATGTATCTGCCTGCATCTGTCCTCCAGATACCTTGAAACATATTCCGGTATACGACTTTTCTCATTTGTACCTGCGATTATATCTACCCCTTCGATATCCGATATCTCATCAGGGCTTATCTGTGCATAACATCCTGTAACTACTATAATACTGTCAGGGTTTACCTTTTTCATCCTTCGTATATACTGTCTCGATTTTTTGTCAGCAACTGAGGTTACAGTACAGGTATTTATAATATATACATCTGCAAATTCCTTCTCATCCACTCTCTGATACCCGGCTTCCGTGAATTTTTCGGAAATGGCTTCTGTTTCATATTGATTTACCTTGCATCCTAATGTATGAAACGCAACTTTCATTTTATATCCTCCCGCACGATATGCTACCGGTAATTATAGCACAGCTTATCTACACATAAAACACAGTATATGCTCATATTTTTAATTAAAAGATTCTGGAGGTTATAATGAAAGGGAAAAAATCCAAGACGACCGCTGTCATACTTATTATAATATGCACTATTATATCTGTATCTCTATCCGCCGTACTGTCCGATCCTGTCACCCTTACCGGAAAAAAAGCCGGGAATGGTGAAACGATAAAATGGGTAGATTTCGATGTGCCTTATGAAGCACTAAAAAAAGCCATGGAGATAGATATAGATACATATGATGAAAAAATACATATAGACTGGGTAGATATACTTGCCTATCTGGCATCAAAATACGGCGGTGATTTTACAATGTACGATGCCGATCATGCGGATATATTTGTCAAAAAAATAAAAAATGGCAGTAATCTTGATTCAATAACAAAGAATATGGATCATTTCGATTATTACCAGAATGCATATGAAGCTGTTCTTGGAGGATTCCTGGGAGAATATCAGATCAGGATAGATAATGAAAATGATAACGGATTTTCCTGGAAAAGAGTTTACGGTCTCAAGGCATTTTCACCTATAGCAGACGGTTTTTACTATTCAGATTTCGATGATTTTGGCCAGAATCGCAGTTACGGCTACAGCAGAAAGCATCTTGGCCATGATATGATGACTTCTTCCGGCACACCTGTGGTCGCTGTAGAAAGCGGAATAATAGAAGCTCTTGGATGGAATCAATACGGTGGATGGAGAATAGGCATACGCAGCTATGATAAAAAACGGTATTATTATTATGCTCACCTGCAAAAGGATGATCCCTATGCAGATGATCTGTATATCGGTGCTTCTGTGACAGCAGGCGACGTTATCGGATATACAGGGCAAACAGGATACAGTATAAGAGAAAATGTAAACAATGTCGATACTCCTCATCTCCATTTTGGTATGCAGCTGATATTCGATGAAAGCTCAAAAGACGGTCCCAATCAGATATGGATAGACCTCTATTCCATTACACGCCTTCTTTCCTCACATCGTTGCACAGTGATAAAAAATGAAGCAACAGGAGATTATCAGAGAAAATATATTTTCACTGAAGAGAATTATTTTCTCAACAAAATCCAGGAATCAGCCGAAATGACTGATTTGAACGAAATAAAACTACCGATCATAATGTATCACTCCATATCCGAAAATAATGAAAATAAAAGTAAATACATAGTATCTCCAAGGCTTTTGGAAAAAGACATGAAATATATAAGATCAGAAGGATATACACCTGTTTTTATGAAAGATGTCATCGCTTTTTCAGAAGGAAGAAAAAATCTGCCCAAAAAACCAATAGTTATAACCTTTGACGATGGATATTACAATAATTATCATTACGTATTTCCACTTTTAAAAAAATACAATATGAAGGCTGTAATATCTATAGTAGGAAGCACATCTGACCAATACAGCCTGCATTCAGACCGGGCTTTGGGTTACTCATATCTCACATGGAACGACATACTTGAAATGCATCTTTCCGGTTACTGGGAGATACAGAACCATTCATACAATTGTCATTCTTATGAGAAAAGAAATGGCGTTTCTCAGGTGTCAAATGAAACTTCAGAAGATTATGCAGCCTTTCTTTCATCAGACATCAAAGGACTTCAGGACAAGATAAAGCATGTGACAGGTGTTGCTCCTAATACATTCACTTATCCTTTTGGAGCATACAGTAAAAACACAGACAATATACTGAAAGATCTTGGATTCAAGGCTACACTCAGCTGTGTAGAAGGAGTTAGTACCGTGCGAAAAGGAGATCCTGACAGTCTCTACAGATTAAAAAGATACCTTCGACCTCCCGATGTACCTCCTGAAGATTTTTTTACCTTTCTTCAATAAAAAACATCTTAATCACACGAGTCTGTTAAGCTGCTCACCTCTGATAAAACTTTCAAGATTATCCGCACATGTTTCGATTACCTTACGCCTTGTTTCAACCGGAATAAATCCTATATGAGGTGTTATGAAACAATTTTCGAGTCTCAAAAGAGGATCATCATCTGAAGGCGGTTCCGAATACATCACATCTATGCCGGCGGCTGAAAGTTTTCCCGACACAAGAGCTTCAGCCAATGCTTCCTCATCTACCAGCTTTCCTCTTGCTGTATTTATCAGGATAGCACCGTCTTTCATCCTTCCTATGAATGATGCATCCACCATTCTTATGTTTTCTTCCGTCAAAGGACAGTTTAAGGAAACAACATCGGATGCCACCGCTGCTTCAGGATCTCTGCTGTATATATTGACCTTCATTCCGAGAGCCTTCGCGATCTCTCCCACCCTGCGACCTATAGCGCCATAACCTACTATTCCTATTGATTTTCCTCTAAGCAGCATCACAGGAGCATCTATAAAAGTATAATCTTCGCTTTTGCTCCACTTTCCCTTTTTTACAGCCTGATCATATATATGTATGCTGTTGGTAATATAAAGCAGCAGCGCTACAGCATGCTGGGCGACGGAATCGGCAGCATAAGCAGGGACATTTGTGACAGCTATCCCCAATTCCTCTGCAGCCTTCAAATCTACATTATCAAAACCTGTGGCAGCTATACCTATATATTTGAGATCTGGACAGGCCTCCATGATACTTCTGTTTATCCTCGCAGAATCTACTATCGCAGCATCGGCCCTTCTTAGTCTTTCAAGTATGCATTCTTCTGATGTCCTGTCATACCAGCTGAATCTGCAAAGCGAGTCCAATCTGCCCCATGAAATATCTCCCGGATTCACTATGGCGCAATCCAAAAATACACATTTTATATCATTCATCTAGAGCTCCATTTCATACATTATCATGGCTATCGCCGCCATACCTGCTGTTTCTGTCCGAAGCACAGTTTTCCCCAGAGATACCGGCATACCTCCCGACTCTGTGATAGCATCAGCCTCTGCCGCGGAAAATCCACCTTCCGGGCCTATTATAACAGCGATATCATCAATACACGAGCCATCGCCTTTATATTTAATACACCGCTCAGTCTCCGTCCGTAGCACATCTTTTATCGTAACATATTCTTCACCTTCATAAGAAAAAATGACCATATCGAAATCATCAAATTCTCCTATCATCTCTCTCACTGTTACGGCATCAGCCACAGCAGGTATTATACCTCTGCGACACTGCTTGACTGCCTCGTCAGAGATCTTTTGCCATCGCTCGCGTTTTTTTCTGAATTTTCCGTTGTCTACCGATACAGATCTGTCCATGAACACAGGTACAATTTTGCAAACACCCAACTCAACAGCTTTCTGTACTATGGTCTCCATCTTTCCCTGTTTGGGCACTCCCTGAAATAACGTTACCTTTATCCTTGGTTCTGACGCAAATCTCTGCTTATCTATTATATCTGCCTCAGCATATTCGCTCCCGATGGATATGATCTTTGCCCTGTACTCCCATTCAACGGAATCTGAGATTTCTATTTCATCTCCTTCTGATAACCGCAGCACTTTTATCATATGATGCAGATCGTCTCTGTCATTTATTAATATTGTTTTATCCCCTATGTTTACAGGATCTACAAAAAATCTTCTCATGATCTTCCCCTTGCAGCTATTGCGCACCATTCGCCGTCTTCAGCGACCTCGATTATGTCGAACCCGGCGTTTTCCAGCACATTTAACACCAGCTTCTCTTTATCTGACAGAATACCTGAAGAAATAAATATTCCGCCCTTTTCAAGATGTTCCATCGCATTCTCCGAAAGCATTATCACAAGATCTGCCATCAGATTAGCGATTATCAAATCGGCTTTAAAGTCCAGTCCTTTTGCAAGATCCCCCTGTAATATCCTTACTTTACCTGAAACTTCATTCAGCCTAACATTTTCCTCTGCGACTTTTACCGCATCTTCATCTATATCTATCCCTACAACTTCCTCACATCCCATAAGAGCCGCTGCTATCGAAAGTATGCCTGAACCGCATCCCACATCAAGCACCTTTTTATCAACTGGATTTTTTCCAAGATATTTTTCCATCATCTTAAGGCATAGAGATGTGGTCTCATGAGTGCCTGTGCCGAAAGCCATTCCGGGATCTATCTGGAGAATTATCTCATCTTCCGCTTTATCATAATCCTCCCATGTCGGTTTTATGACAAGCCTTTCCGTGACCTTTAC
Source organism: uncultured Eubacterium sp. (assembly GCA_937966095.1). Classification (GTDB taxonomy): domain Bacteria; phylum Bacillota; class Clostridia; order Peptostreptococcales; family Anaerovoracaceae; genus Lentihominibacter. Next base: position 14,028 of record CALCKF010000072.1, on the reverse strand, counting down.
AGGTTTGAAATTTTCCTTCCATTTATCTTTCCATTCTTCATCATCCACCAGGATGTCTTCAGCATACAGCCTGCCAAAATCAACGTCCCAACCGTATATGCCTTCCAGTTCACGGCTTTTAAGCATCATAATATCCAGCTTCAGCTGCTGTATCCTGTCATGGTTCTCAATATTATCCTCGAAGTAAGCTGAGATCGTCGGCTCCATCTCCAGCTCCTCTTTCAGACTGTCCTCCACATAATCCCACTCATAACCTTTCTTCTTATCAAGGACATCATCTATATCCGCAGGATCATTTATGGACACACTATCTATCCCTCTGGCCATGAAAAGCGCTGTAACCTGTTCAATCCCCTGCCTGCTGGCATGGACTTTAAATTCAATATATTTCATACTATACCTCCCGGTTCATTCCGTATAATTATAACAGAAAAGCCGCAAGCATCCAAGAAGCTGACGGCTTTTAACTTTTTATACTTTTCATATGTTTATTTAAGCCTGTAATTATATATTTTTTTATATTTTTCAAGCATTGCAAATGTCAATCCCAGTGTGGTCGCCTCGGCAAAAGCCAGGGTAAGATACACACCAGTCATTCCAAAGATCCGGCTAAGTATAAACATACCGATTATATTCATAATAAGTGCCCTTGACATAGATATCAATGCTGATACCGGACCATTCCCATATGCTGTAAAAAATCCCGATGCAAATATATTGGCTCCGCATATCAGAAGAGCTGCTGCGAGAAATCTCGTGCCCGTCAGAGCCATGTCGAAAAGCTCACTTCCCGGTCTTTCAAAGATCATCACTATATATTGTCCGAATGCAAGACATCCTGCAGCACTTACAATACATGTAACTGCAATAAATACCTTTGAATATCTTATGAACACGTTTACTTTGTCGTAATCCTTAGCACCGTAAAAATAGCTTATCAAAGGCGCCACTCCCATAACATAGCCCAGATGTATGGAAATAAAAAGATAATGTACATTCAGCACTATGCTTATTGCAGCAACTCCCACAGCACCCGCTATGTTTATTACCACCATATTGAAAAAAAACGTCGTTATCCCGGCTGATGCCTCACTCACCATTTCCGATGATCCATTTACGAAACAATGACCTATGAACTTCCAGTTGATCCTGAACCTTACGAATTTCAGCTTCGTATCGGCAAACATAAAATACGCTCCCCCTATAGCCATCACGACTATAAGCCCTGCAAGTGTCGCATACGCAGCACCTTCTATACCCATGCCCATAGGACCCATGAATACGTAATCCAGAACAACATGCACTAATCCTCCAGAAAGATACAATACAAGCGTGAATCCCGGTCTGCCGTCCACTCTTATAAAATATTCAAATATCGACCCAAGAAATGCTGCAGGAAAGCTCCATATCAGTATCTTCAGATAATCCCTGCAATATGTCTTCAGTTCTCCGACTGCTCCCAGAAAATCTATTATCGGTTCCATGAATATTATGCAAAATATCAAAAATATAAATCCTGATATTATCGATATAACACATATGAGCGTGTATCTCTCATTGGCAGTATGCTGGTCTCCTTCACCCATTTTTATCGCAACAATTGCACTTGATCCTGCAGCCAGCATTATTGCAAACCCCCACATTATGCCCTGTATAGGATAAGCTATGGATAAACTTGCCAACGCTTCCTCACCCACCAGGTTGGCTACGAATACCGAATCCATATTATAATAAAGTCCGATTATGACCATCATCAGCACAGACGGCCACACGAACTTTATGAATTTTACTGCTGTTACTTTATCCGAAAAAAGAGTTTCCATATTATCTTGACCTCCGATTCCAGCATAAAGTATACTGTTACCATATAGTCAATGTTTTTTTTATTTTTAATGGTAATAATATGGAAAAAAGCAAAAAAAAACCGAAAGGATATTTTACTACAGGAGAATTCGCCAGATTATGCGGTATAAAAAAGCAGACACTGTTCCATTATGATCATATAGGGCTTTTAAAGCCGGAATTCACCGGGGACAACGGATACAGATACTATTCATACCTGCAGTTTGACACATATAACACTATCGCTATGCTGCGGGGTCTTGATATACCGCTTGCAACGATAAAGGGATTTCTTGATCATCGCAATCCCTCTTCTTTTCTGAAACTGCTCAGAGAAAATGACAAGCTTATAGATGAAAGGATATCCGAGCTTCAATGGCTAAAATCATTTGTCAGGCGGCGTACAGATATCACGGTGGAGGGAATAAACGCCCGCCACAACGAGATAAAACTTGAACACCGCCCGCAGGAATATTATATGATCACCGAATACAGCGGAGATCCCGGGGATATCGCTGAATATTCCGCATGGGCAGACCATGTGGCATATTGTCATCGCAATCAGATATACAGCCCATATGTAACAGGAGGTATGATAGATATCACATCAGGTGTAAAGGATGATTCTTACAGCTATTCACATTTTTACACGAAGATAGATCCTGATGATATATCTGATATGACTGGTATAACGATAATACCATCCCAGACATACATTGTAATGTACAGCAGACAGGGCTTCACACCTATAAGACATATGATGGATAATCTGCTGAATTATGCTTCCTCCAAAGGCTATAAAACAGGGAGATATTTTTTCGAAGATATACTATTGGATGATCTTTCCAGTACAGACATAAATGAATATGCTGTAAAAATCTCCATCCCCGTATCAAAAAACAACTAAACTGAAAATAAACTTTAAAAATACATCACATCATACATGCTCTATTCAGCTTATCGCAGAATGCCTCCATTTACCACTGCGATATCGGATGCAGAAGCATACGGAACGTACTGCCCAGTCTACCACCATAGCTATCCATACGCCGAAAACCCCGATGCTGAAGACTTTGCCGAGCACTATGCCGAACAGTATTCTGAATATCCACATTGATGCTACTCCTATTATCATAGTATAGGTCACATCTCCTGCTGCTCTCAGCATATTAGGAACCGTGAATGACAAAGGCCAAATGAATATTGATGAAACGCAATTGAATACTATGAGCTTCGTTGCAAGCTGTCCGGTTTCCGGTGAAAGTCCGTATATATCTATGATCACCGGTACAGCCAGTATTATGATAACATTTGTTACAAACATTGCACCATATACCCATTTCAGGAGTTTTCTCGTATAAAATCTTGCCTGTCGGAAATCTCCTGCTCCTATGCATACACTTATCACGGAAACCACTCCATATCCCATAGCCATACCAGGAAGTATCGCTATCATCGATACCGCATTGCCAACAGCATTTGCAGCTATCGATACCGTGCCAAAGCCTGATATCATACTGAGAAGTATCAGCTTACCAAGCTGGAACATGCTGTTTTCCACTCCGTTTGGCACCCCTATCTTCAATATTTTCCTTATATACGACCAGTCCGGTATAACATTTATCTTACTGCTTATATGTACTGTACGTTCCTGATTTCTGAGAAGCATCACCATTATCACCGCAGCAACCATCCTGGATACAAGAGTTGGGATGGCTACTCCCTCTACGCCTCTATGCAATCCGAAAATCAATATGGCATTTCCGGTCACATTTATCGCATTCATCAGGATAGATACATTCATAGATGTCCTGGAATTACCTATGCTGCGAAACAGAGCCGCTCCCGAATTATAAATGGATATAAAAGGTATGGAAGCTACCACTATCAGATAATATATATTGCAGTAATGCCGCACATCTGCTTCTATATCTCCGAATACCAATGATATCAGCATATCCTTGAAAATATACATAACTGCTATTATGGCCAGTGACAGCATGACAGAAAAAAGTATAAGCTGGTCTGCCGCTCTGTTGGCATTGCCAGGCTTTTTCTGCCCCAGAAACTGCCCTACGACAACTGCACCCCCCGTTGCAAGAGCAGTCATTACCGTTATGACAAGTACCATGACCGAATCTACCAGTGACACTGCTGAAACAGCAGCTTCCCCTACACTTGCCACCATGACCGAATCTACCAGACCAACAGCAAAAATAAGAAACTGCTCTACAAAAAGAGGCCAGAGCAGTTTTATCAGATATTTATTTGAAAAAAGCAGCTCACCACCTTCTTTAAGTATCTCATTTTTCTGTTTTTCTTCCTTTTTTCTCATAAGATCCACCTTTTTAAAATCATTATTTCTATTTGCGGCGCAAACAGAGTGCAGATCTCTGAGAGATCTGCACTCTTCTGCATTTTATTATATATCATTTTACCTGATTATGAAAAGAATTCTTTTATCGAATCAAGAAAACTGCTCTTTTTCTGATAACAATCATTTGTAACGCTCTTGCCCATAGCAGCGATAGCTTTCTTCTGCTTGGAATTAAGTTTGGTAGGTATCTCAAGAATAACCTTTACATAAAGGTCTCCCTTTCTGTTATTTCTTACACTCTTGATTCCCTTGCCCTTAAGTCTGAACACCGTACCGGGCTGTGTTCCGGCCGGAACTTTATATGATACCTTTTCCTCAAGTGTAGGAACTACGATATCATCTCCTAAAGCAGCCTGTTCGAATGTTATCGGTATTTCCAGCCACAGATCCTGCCCTCTTCTTTCAAAGAGTTTATGCGGCTTCACATTTATAACTATATACAGATCGCCATCCGGTCCCCCGTTTATACCAGGTTCTCCCTGCCCTTTGATCGGTATTACAGAATCGTTGTCCACACCGGCAGGTATATTTATCGAAATGGTAACATTATCTTTGACTCTGCCGGTACCGCCGCAATCGCGACAAGGCGTTTCATTTATTTCACCTGTACCGTTACAGTCAGGACATGGCGATACACTCTGGAATGTGCCCAGAGGTGTCCTCTGAGAAGTTCTTATCTCCCCAGTGCCGCCGCATCTTGAGCACTGTTTCTTTGAAGTTCCAGGAGCCGCTCCGGTTCCATTACAAGTTTTACACTTTACATATTTATTTATCCTGATCTGTTTTTTAGTACCAAATGCAGCTTCCTTGAAATCAATAGTTATGGACTTCTGAAGATCGCTTCCTTTTCTCTGGCTGTTTCTCCTGGAATGACTGTTACCGCCAAAACCGCCGAAACCGCCGAATGCACCTCCGAACATATCAAAAATGTCTTCAAAGCCGCCAAAGCCGCCAAAACCGCCTCCGGCACCTCCAAACCCTGCATTTGGATCTACTCCCGCATGACCGAATCTGTCATATTTGTCTTTTTTTTCAGGGTCGGAAAGTACAGCATATGCTTCATTGATTTCTTTGAACTTCTCCTCGGCTTTTTTATCACCCGGATTTTTATCCGGGTGATATTTCATTGCCATTTTTCTGAATGCTTTTTTTATCTCATCATCGCTGGCCCCTTTTTTCAGTCCCAGTACTTCGTAATAATCTCGTTTTTCCGCCATTATTATGTCCTCTTAATATTTTTCAATGACATTTCAAGCTCTGTCAAACTTAATTCTTTTTATCGTCATCCACAACTTCATAATCAGCGTCGACAACATTGTCACCATTCTGAGAGCCTGCATCAGCATTGTCTGTCTGTCCTGCCGCACCCATATCAGGGCCTGCTCCTGCAGACTGTGCCTGCTGGTACATCTTCGCCGAAATAGTATGGAACTTTTCAGTAAGCTTCTCGGTCTTATCTTTGATATCTTCGATATTATTGGCCTCCAATGCCTTAGAAAGCTCATCCTTGGCTCCGTTTATATCGTTCTTTTCTTCTTCAGACAGGGAGCCTTCGATTTCCTTCATATTCTTTTCAGTTTCATATACAAGGGTTTCAGCTCTGTTCCTGATCTCAACTTCTTCCTTCTTCTTTCTGTCCTCTTCGGCATACTGCTCAGCTTCCTTTATCTTTGCCTGTATTTCCTCATCGGAAAGTTTTGTAGATGAAGTTATCGTGATACTCTGTTCCTTACCGGTCCCCATATCTTTAGCACTTACATTCACTATACCGTTGGCATCTATATCGAAAGTAACCTCGATCTGAGGAACCCCACGAGGAGCAGGAGGTATACCTGTAAGCTGGAACCTTCCCAGAGTAGTATTTCCTGAAGCCATATCTCTTTCACCCTGCATTACATGGATGTCTACAGCTGTCTGATTATCCGCTGCAGTAGAGAATATCTGACTCTTCTTTGTAGGTATTGTCGTATTTCTTTCTATCAGCTTAGTTGCAACTCCTCCCAGAGTTTCAATCGAAAGTGAAAGCGGAGTTACATCCAGCAGAAGCACATCGTTCACTTCTCCGGTCAGTACACCTGCCTGTATAGCGGCACCAATAGCTACACATTCATCAGGGTTTATCCCTTTGAAAGGTTCCTTGCCTGTGATCCTCTTGACAGCTTCCTGTACTGCAGGTATTCTCGTAGAACCTCCTACCAGTATTACTTTTGAAATATCACTGTTGCTTACACCGGCATCTGCCATTGCCTTCTTCATAGGTTCTATCGTCTTGTTTACCAGATCTGAAGTAAGCTGGTCGAATTTTGCTCTTGTGATATCCATGTTCATATGGAGAGGACCGTTCTCATTCACTGTGATAAACGGAAGATTTACATTTGTTGTCTGAGCACTTGACAGTTCTTTCTTCGCTTTTTCTGCAGCCTCCTTAAGTCTCTGAAGAGCCATCTTGTCTTTTCTGAGATCTACACCGTTTTCCTTGGCAAAACTGTCAGCCATGAAATTAAGCAGGGCTTCATCGAAATCATCTCCGCCCAGCTTATTATTGCCGTTTGTTGCAAGCACCTCAAACACTCCGTCACCTAACTCAAGAATCGATACATCAAACGTACCTCCGCCAAGGTCATAAACCAGGATCTTATGCTGAGCTTCATCCTTGTCAAGGCCATATGCAAGCGATGCCGCAGTAGGCTCGTTGATTATCCTCTTTACATCAAGACCCGCTATCTTGCCCGCATCTTTCGTAGCCTGTTTCTGGCTGTCTGTAAAATATGCAGGTACTGTTATTACAGCTTCCGACACTTTTTCTCCTAGATAGCTTTCCGCATCAGTTTTAAGCTTGCCGAGTATCATTGCTGAAATATCCTGCGGAGTATATTTCTTTCCGTCTATTTCCACAGTATAGTCAGTTCCCATATGTCTCTTGATAGACGATATCGTTCTTTCAGGATTCGTGATAGCCTGTCTTTTCGCTGTTTCTCCTACCAGTCTTTCTCCGTTTTTAGCAAATCCCACAACGGATGGTGTGGTCCTGTTCCCCTCTGCGTTGGCTATAACCACCGGTTCGCCACCTTCAAGGACTGCAACACATGAGTTTGTTGTTCCTAAGTCAATTCCTATTACTTTTCCCATTTTATTTTCCTCCTCAATATATATTAAAAGTTAGTTTGCAACTTTTACCATCGACGGTCTTATTACTTTACCGTTCAATGTATATCCCTTCTGCATAACTCCGGAAACTTTTCCACTTTCGTATTCTTCAGTTTCCTCTGTCATCACTGCATTATGGAAGTTCGGATCGAACTCTTCTCCCAATGCTGCGATTTCTGCCAAGCCCGCCTTTTCCAGTACGCCGCTCAGCTGTTTAAATATCATTTCCATACCCTCCTTGAAACTGTCGCCTCCTGATTCCTGCTGTAAAGCTCTTTCAAAATTATCAACAACATCGAGCATTTCAGCGATCAGCTTCTCATTAGCATATGAATAAAGATCTGTTTTTTCTTTTTCCACCCTCTTCTTATAGTTCTGAAAATCCGCCATAAGTCTCAGATATTTTGTATCGCTGTCCTCATCGGAAGATTCCACGGTACCTTCTTTTTTATCGTTTTCGTCTACATCAGGCTTTTCCGTTTCTTCGGCAGCGACATCTTCCGTTTTACCGGCATCAGCTTTTTTTTCGTTTTCCTGCTTTTCAGCTTCGTTTTTCATTTCTTCTGTATCAACCTTTGCCATCATCGTCTCCTTCCGTAATCATAAAAGCTTTGCTTATGTTATCCGTAAGATACTCAACGACCGAGGTCACTTCACCGTATCTCATCCTTGTAGGCCCTATAACACCGATCTTTCCGACCATTTTCCCATCTACATGGTAGGTGGCCGTGATAAGACTGCAATCCTGCATAAGTTCATCCTGGTTCTCGTTTCCTATGGTTATTATGACACCGTTATCCCTATTGATGAGAGTCTTTGTAAGCTCATCCTTCTTGCTCACCATCTCAAGGAAAAGCTTTGCTTTATCAAGGTCATTATATTCAGGTATAGAGAATATATTTGTGAGACCATCCATATACAGATTCACATTCAGCATATCCTCCAGCGTTTTTACAAAATTCGGAACTATGTTTTTTTCAAACATAGCCATTGACTCTGCATCTGACTTGAAATTTTTTATTATATCAAAAGTCAATGCTTCGCTTAATGTTTTTCCTCTGTAATTATACGTCATTGCTTTTGCCAGTATCCTCATAGTTTCTTCCGATACCGGCCGATCCATATGCACTGCAGTATTGGATACTTTGCCGCTTTCAGATACCAGCATAAGGACCACCGTATATTCGTCTACAGGAAGAAGGTTTATATATCTCAAAGTATCCTGATCCTTCTTCGGTGTCAATGCAAAGGATGTGAGATTCGTTATCTCAGAAAGTATATGGGCTGCTCTCTGTACTATTTTTTCAAGTTCGGTGACATTGCTGTGCAGCTCTATCGCTATCGCATCCTTTTCCGCATCAGTCAGTTCACGCTTACGCATCATCTCATTGACATAAAGTCTGTATGCCTTTTCTGACGGAACACGTCCGGAAGATGTATGAGGATGAGTGAGATATCCGAGATCTTCAAGATCAGACATTTCATTTCTTATTGTTGCCGGGCTTATGCCCAGATCATAATTTTTAGATAAAGTCCTCGATCCTACCGGCTCCGCAGTACTTATAAAATCCGCTATGATGGCCTGTAATATTTTCAGTTTTCTTTCACTTAAATTCATCGTAGGCCTCCTGTTGTTAGCACTCTTCTTGTTTGAGTGCTAATCACAGTTTAAATTTACCACTGCAAACCGATAATGTCAACACTTATTTGCATTTTTTTTAAAATTACTTTCATATTTTTACAGGGATGAATTTTTTTATTTCAAAAAGATACAGATATGACTCTTTGACTTTTTTATCCGAAGCCTTCTCCAATGCTTCTCTGTATATTTTCATCTGACCTGCATAACGATCAATTATATCAATACTGTCATTTTCATCTTTTATATGACTGTTTTTATAATCTATCAATATTATTCCATCCTCTTCCTCAAAGTAACAGTCTATGATCCCCTGGACTATCACATCTGCCCCTCCGATATTTTTTTCTAATATAAATTCACGCTCTTTATAAAGAACCTCTGCGGATGCAGCACGTATGCCGGGATCCTGTGTAAAAAAGCTTTCTATCTGGCTTATGTTTATCATCTTTTTTTCTTCATCAGTTAAAGTGCCATTATCACATAAGAAATCAATGATTCGCTTTATATATCTGTTTCCTTCCTTAAAAGTTTCTTTGAAATCAAGTTTTTCCATTACCAAATGCATGATTGTCCCTGCTTTTGCCGGATCATATATCTTTTTCCCGGAAATAAAATCAGGTCTGGGCAGTTTTTTCACATGGTAGCTCTCAATTTCAGAGGGGTTCTGCCATCTGTTCAGCTCGGTGACAGAATACTTTGATCTGATCTGTGTGATATCCTCCATCGGATATATATATGAAAGTTTTCTGTCTATCTCTTTCATCTTGATATCATATCCGTCTGAATCAGTTACGTTTTTTTCAAATATATACGAAACATCCGCTGTTCCGGAATGATTCTTTCCGTCATATTCCCATCCATCATGTATATCATGCATATGTACATACCCCTCTGATCCATGCATTGAAGGATATATCATTTCAAGATATGAGCTCCCGCTCCCGGTTATGTCTTCCAGTTTTTTCTCATCTTTTACAGATCCGACAAGTATAAGACGATCCATTGCCCTTGTCATGGCTACATAAAGTATACGTATTTCTTCTTCATATTCCTCTCTTGCTTTGAGCGATTCAATCACACGCTGAAGCAAAGTCTTCCTGTGCCACATTTCATCAATATTGACAAACGTCATTGCCAATGCCATATCCTTGTGCATGATCGTGGAATTTCCAGTCCCCTTGTGTCTTATCAGTCTTCCCATCCCCGCAATGATTACTACCGGGAATTCGAGGCCTTTGCTCTTATGAACAGTCATGACACGTATCACGTTGTCGTTTTCCCCCAGTGTTTTTGCTTCTCCTACCATTATATTGCTCTTTTTCATAGCTTCTATATATGATATGAATCCGTACAATCCGCTGTAGTCATGCTGTTCAAACTGCGAAGCCTTTTCCACCAGCAGCCTCAGATTGGATATTCTCTGTCTGCCAACAGGCAGACCGCTACAGTAATCAAAATATCCTGTGTCATACATCAGGGTCCTTATAAGCTCTTCCAAAGTCACCGTGTTTTTCAGTTCTTTCCAGTATGCAAGTTTTTTCTCCATATTTGTCAGCTTTTCTTTCAGAGATAATATGCTTCCATCTTCCATGTAGTGTTTTACTGCATCATAAAAGCTGCCGTCTTTGTACTCTATTCTTATTGCTGCTAGCTCCTTCGCATCAAAATCAAATACAGGACATCGCATTACCGATATAAGTGGGATATCCTGTCTTGTATTATCTATTATTTTAAGCAGGTTGACGAACACCTGTATCTCAACTGTTTCAAAATACCCTCCTGCATTTTCTCCATATGCCGGAATCCCTTCATTATTAAGGAATCTTTCCACAGCGGCCACAGATGACCGGTTTCTTGACAATATCACTATATCCCTGTATTCGACCTTTCTCATAATATCTTTTTTTACATCATATATTTCCTGTCCCAGGCTTTCCCGCACAAGCTGCAGTATCATCTCTTCTTCCGGTTTTGTATCCTCATATATTTCAGATCTGTCAGAACCCGTCTTTACTATATGACACTGCGTATCAAAACCATAGTGTCCCCCTCCTATGGTACACCTTAACCTTGCATTGTCATCATAATCTTCCATGATATTTTCAAATACACGGTTTACAGTATCTGTAACAAGTTTTTTGCTTCTGAAATTGCTGTTCAGGTCTATCTTTACGCTTGACTTTTCACATTCTTTCCCATACATTATATATTTTTCTCTGAAGATTTCAGGATCTGCAAGTCTGAATCTGTATATGCTCTGTTTTATATCTCCTACCATGAACAGGTTGTTGCTTCGTGATATCCTTTTTACTATGGCTTCCTGCAGTAAATTACTGTCCTGGAATTCATCTATGAAAATATAAAGGAATTTTTCTCTGTATTCCAATGAAACCATATCATCCTGAAGTATCTCAATGGCATAATGCATCACATCATCAAAATCCACCATATCCTTTTCGGCCTTTTTTTGTCTGAAAATCTCTTCAAATTCTTTTATCAGACCTGTCATGTACTTCGTATCGCTATAGACCTGATTCAGTTCCGCATCATAATCCGCTAAAGATCTCTGGTAATATTTTTTCTTTATATCATCCAGAATTTTTCTTCCTTTTTTCCTCAGCCGTGTTACGTGTTCCTTTACTTCTTCATAATCTTCCTGCTGCTCTTTAGTTGCTCTCATCTGATTGAAACTGATATTATTCAGAAATCTCCCGTATATCGACAGGCGCTCTTTTTGGTCATTTTCTTTTTCAGCAGTCTCTATCATATCCAATATCATCCCGGCATCTTTCCGTGCTTTTTCTTCTATACCTTCCAGCCCTGCATTTTCAAGTATTTCAGCAGCATCTGAATAAAATCTAAAAGCCTTTTTTAATTCAGATTCCGTTTCTTCCGAAATGATATCGATCAGTCCGAGGGCCTCTGATGGAGAATCATCCATAAGCAGTTCGTTTTTCTTTTCCGCCCACTCCATATACCCCGGTATACTCCTCATCTCATCGTAAAGCTCTATGATGTTCTTCTTTATCCTGTTTTCATTCCTGTCACTGCTGTATTTTTTGAGAAACCTTGTGAACGCATCGTAATCCTCGTAAAATCTCTTTTCAAAAAGCTGTCTTACAGCTTCTTCCTTCATTATCGATATCTCAGTTTCATCGCCTATCCGGAACCCTGGCTCAAGATCAGTAAAATAAAAATATCTTTTCATCACTTCAAGAGCAAATGTATGAAATGTGCTTATATTGGCTCTCTGCATAAGTTCCAGCTGTTTTTTGAGAAATTCCAGGTCTGCATCTGTTTTATTCATCTCTTCACGTATGGCTTTCTCCAGACGGCTTTTCATTTCCAGAGATGCTGCATTCGTAAATGTAGTTATCAGGAACCTGTCGATATCGACCCTGTCATTTATCACAAGCTGTTTTATTCTTTCAATAAGTACTGCAGTTTTGCCTGATCCTGCTGCCGCTGATACAAGTATATTCTTATTTCTTGTTTCAATTACTTCTCTCTGCGCTTTTGTCCATTCCATAAATATTTTCTGCACCTTTCGTCTCATCGATCTTTATCAATTATATTTGTTTTTACTTTTGTAATCAATATGGTTTGTCTTTTTATGCTGTTTTCACGAATTGCTGTTGCTGCGGTTACATTTAATTATACAAACCCTCTAATCATAGTGTATAATATATTTAATTGAAATTTAACGAGGTGACGACTATGAAAATCAACAACCGACCTACAATGCTCATGATACTGGACGGCTACGGATTGAACAAAAACAAAAAAGGCAATGCAATAGCTTCTGCACATAAGCCGGAGCTTGATAAAATATTTGCAGAATACCCTTCTACATCCCTCAAGGCCTGCGGTCTTGACGTAGGGCTGCCTGAAGGTCAAATGGGCAATTCCGAAGTGGGCCATCTAAATATAGGAGCAGGCCGTATAGTATATCAGGATCTTACTATGATAACAAAATCGATACAGGATCGTTCTTTCTTTGAAAACAAGGCACTATTAAAGGCGATGGAACATGTTAAGAAAAACGGTTCCACTCTGCATCTAATGGGGCTTCTTTCGGACGGAGGAGTACACAGTCATATCGATCATCTTCTGGCTCTTACAGATATGGCTGCAAAACATGATATTAAAAAGCTGTGTGTCCACTGTTTTCTTGACGGACGCGATGTGCCTCCAAGATGTGCACAAAAATATATAGATATACTCAACACACATCTCAGCCAAATAGGTATCGGAACTTTAGGTACCATATCCGGCAGATATTATGCTATGGACAGGGACAAGCGATGGGAAAGAGTGGAAAAAGCATATAATGCTATGACTATCGGAGAAGGTCTTCATGCAGCGACCGGAAATGAAGCTGTATCAGAAGCATACAGACGTGATGAAAACGATGAGTTTGTCCTTCCCACAGTAATTGAAGGAGCAATACAGGTTTCGGACGGGGATTCCATAATAATGTACAATTTCCGTCCTGACAGAGCACGAGAAATAACCAGAGCTTTCGTAGACAAAAACTTTGACGGATTCAGCAGAAAAAAAGAAATATCGGATTTATGTTATATATGTATGACTCAATACGACGCACAGATGCCTAACGTTATGCTGGCATTTCCTCCGGAGAGCCTGAAAAACACATTGGGAGAATACGTCGCTGAGCTCGGTCTTACTCAGCTGAGAATAGCTGAGACCGAAAAATATGCACATGTTACATTTTTCTTCAATGGCGGTATAGAGGCTCCCAACAGAAATGAAGACCGTATACTGGTGCCATCACCTAAGGTCGCAACTTATGATCTCCAGCCTGAAATGAGCGCTTTTCAGGTCACGGAGAAAGTACTTGAAGCTATCGCTTCAGACAGATATGATCTTATAATACTGAATTTTGCCAATGCCGATATGGTTGGCCATACAGGTGTAATGGATGCTGCCATCAAAGCCATAGAAGCACTTGATAAGTGCGTTCCTAAAATAGCAGATGCCGTTTTAAAAAGGGACGGTC
>CALCKF010000071.1 GCA_937966095.1 uncultured Eubacterium sp. | reverse complement strand
ACATATCTTGCATGTCGCGGACAGCTCAAACATATGCCAGCAGAGATATTGCGCCCGAGAGCTCCAAAAGCAGGAAAGCGCATATTGCTGGAAAGGGTGACATTTATATGGAGCAGATTGAGGTTTCTTCATAAGGTGTCCGCCAGGAATATATTCAGATATAAGAAACGTATGGTAATGATGATATTGGGGATAGGAGGATGCACATCCCTCGTTTTAGCAGGATTTGGTATAAATGATTCGATAGCCGGAATAGCGGATCATCAGTATTCGATGATTGAAAAATATGATATGACAGTTGCTTTCTCGGAAGAGATAGACGATGATCTAAGGGACAAGTTTGAAAGCGAGTATGAAAAGTATATTGACAATACGGCTGTATTACAGCAGACATCCGTTAATGCCGAAGGAAATGATGTTATAAAGTCATGCAGCCTCATGGTGACTGATGACAGTAACATCAATAAAGCAGTGAATTTTTCAGAGGATGATACGAAGCTGGATTATCCTGAGCGGGGAGAGGCTTTGATAAATAATAAGCTGGCTGATATGCTGGGACTTGAAGACGGTGACAGTCTTAGGATAAGCTATGATGATACAAAAAGCGTTACTCTCAAGATATCGGGTATATATAAGAACTATGTTTCAAACTATATATATATCAGCAGTGATACCTATGAAAAAGATATGGGGAAAGAATATGAACCGACGATGATGTTTGTTACATTCGATGACGGGACTGACATACGTCATATGAACGAGCTTGTAAATAGATTCGACGGTATAATGGGCGTATCTCTCAACGAGGATGTACGAAACAGGGTAGATGATATGATGGTCAGTCTGAATTATATCATAATACTGGTTATAGGATGTGCAGGAGCGCTTGCGTTTATAGTACTGTTCAATCTGGGAAACATAAATATAACGGAACGGGAACGGGAAATAGCCACTATAGAAGTTCTGGGGTTTTATCCGCGTGAGCTGGGCTCGTATGTGTTCCGTGAGAATTTCATACTTGTAATACTTGGTATAATAGTAGGGCTTCCTGCAGGATTTGCTCTCCACAAGTTTATCATGAGCCGTATTGTGATCGATGCTGTGGCTTTTAATGAAGTGATAGAACCTGTAAGCTATCTGTATACAGTAATAGTGGTACTGGCATTTTCATTAATAGTGGATATTATCCTCAGAGGAAAGCTGAGAAAGATAAATATGGCGGAGGCATTGAAATCTATAGAATAAGGCCGGGAGAAGAGAATATATGCTTGAATTGACATGGGAGATAAGGTTTAAAGATGAGGATACGGATGACAGAGGAGATATAAAGATATCATCATTGATGTATCATTTTCAGGAGATAGCAGCGGCTCATGCCGGCAAACTTGGAGCAGGCTTTGATGACCTGATGGAAAACGGGCTGATATGGGTGATGACAAAACTGAAATTCAGTATATTCTGCAGAATGTACAAGGATACTGCGTATGTGCTTTCAACATATCCCAGAAAGAAAAAGGGCGTTACTTTTTTCAGGGATTATTATATCTGTGATTTTAACGGCAACATCATGGCAGCGGCTGAAAGCCACTGGTGCATAATTAATTTCAATACAAGAAAGATAGAAAGGACGGATATTGATTTTGACGGAGAATATACTGCCAGGGAAGCTTTTGAAGAGGGCATAGAAAAAATAACAATACCGGAACTTGATGAAGTCGGGAAATATGTTGTGAAGGAGGCAGACCTGGATCGTAATCAGCATACCAATAACTGCCGGTACGGAGATATCATAAGTGATGTTGCGGGAGGAAATAACTGCAGCCGGTTTATAATAAATTTTGTACATGAAGCCAGACTGGGAGATATGATATATCTTTACAGAGGATTTTCTGGAGATAAAACTGTGACAGTAGGAAAATTGGATGACGGAACTCCTGTTTTTCGGTCCTGCGCAGTTTATAAACAGAAGTAGAGGACAAATCGAAAACACATAAAATAAAAAAGGGTCGGTAGATACCGGCCCTTTTGGTATATCTGATCTATACTAAACCCTGTTCCATCATTGCCTGAGCAACTCTTTCGAAACCTGCAATGTTAGCACCCTGTACCAGAGCGTTCTTGTTGCCGTAGTAAGTTTCTCCTGCATTTGCGCAAGCTGTGTAGATGTTTCTCATGATCTGGTGAAGCTGTTCATAAACATCTTCGTGCTGGAATACAGTGTGACCTGCATTCTGACCCATTTCGATGCATGAGCATGCAACGCCGCCGGCATTTGCAGCCTTTGCAGGGCCAACAGCAGTCATGTTATCCATCAGATAAACGAGAGCGTCGTTTGTTGTAGGCATGTTAGCACCTTCACAATAGAATTTGCAACCTGATTCAACGATATTCTTTGCATCTTCCATATGTACATCATTCTGCATAGCGCAAGGGATGAAGAGGTCAACTTTAACATCGAAGTCCTGGCAAACTCCCCAAGGCTTTTTACCTGCAATGAATTTAGCTTCAGGGAATTTTTCTGCGTAAGGAGCGCAGATGTTCTTTCCTGAATTTCTGAGATCGAGCAGATAAGCGATCTTTTCATCAGTGCTGATTCCTTCAGGATCATAGATGTATCCGTCAGGGCCGGAAATAGTTACGCACTTAGCTCCCAGCTGCTGCAGTTTCCAAGCGGAACCCCATGCAACGTTACCGAAGCCCGAAATAGCAACTGTCTTGCCCTTCATTTCTTCGCCGTTGGCTTTCAGCATTTCTTCAGCATACCATACGATACCAAAACCGGTAGCTTCTGATCTTCCGAGAAGTCCGCCATAAGGGATACCCTTACCTGTGAGAACGCCTTCATATCTGTCGACGATTCTCTTGTACTGTCCGAAGAGATAACCGATCTCTCTTCCACCTACACCCAGGTCACCTGCAGGAACATCAGTGTGAGGTCCGATATGTCTGTATAATTCAGTCATGAATGCCTGACAGAATCTCATTACTTCAGCATCGGATTTGCCGTTAGGATCGAAGTCGGAACCGCCTTTGCCGCCGCCGATAGGAAGACCGGTAAGACTGTTTTTGAAGATCTGTTCGAAACCTAAGAACTTGATGATTCCAGGGTATACGTTCGGAGCAAATCTGAGACCGCCTTTGTAAGGTCCGATCGCACTGTTGAACTGATATCTGTAACCTTTGTTAACCTGCACTTTTCCTGCATCGTCAACCCATACTACTCTGAAAGTTACTCCTCTTTCAGGCTCTGTCAGTCTTTCGAGAAGAGCTGCTTCTTCATATTCAGGGTGTTTTTCAATAACAGGCTTCAATGAAATAAGTACTTCTTCTACTGTCTGGTGAAATTCCAATTCCCCAGGGTTCTTCTGCTTACAAAGCTCAATACATCTTTCAACATAATTTGACATTTTCTTTTTCTCCTCTTTTTTAAAATAAAATTTCGTAAAGTTGGTAATGCCTTCTTAATATAAATATATCACTTTGTTAAATTGGGGTCAATGAATTTCAAATCTTTACCGAAAGTTATAATTTTCTGATAAATACATGGGCTGACACTGCAACAATGTTTGTTGAAACAGTTTCATCATGATATAATAAGTGCTGTAGATGATGAACAGGAGGGGAAAAGTTGATCCGTAATTTTTTGAAAAAAACACAGCAGTCTCTTATAGATAAAAAGAGCCTGCGATCTCTTGGTATAAGTAAAAGAACCATGAATCAGCTGATGAACGATCTCGATTGGAGAGGGGCGTTCACCTCTGCTGTCGAAAGCGGTGATTTTTCAGCAGGCAGTCTTCTTATGCAGATGAAGCCTTTCATGTCATTCTGGTCAGAAGAACCTGAGTGTGGATGGCTGGAATTCATATGTGAAGAAACAAGAGCGGTGATGTATCCGGAAAATTTCCATTCAAGAGCTACCGACAGACAGAAAAAAGCAAAATATTTTTTTATGGAAAATTACAGGGCGATGCTCAAATATGAAAGAGAAACAAAAGGGTTTTCTCCTACCGATCATATAGAACTGCTTGACAGCAGTCAGATCAGAGAGTGTAACGCTTTCAAAGAGTATGAGAGATTCAGGATCTTCTGGCAGGACAACTACATCTTTGAATTCATGAGGATAAGCCGTGAGATCACCCCGTATAATACGATAGGTCATATAGGTGGAGTGCATTACATGGCGATATTTATCGGTAATCAGCTTGCAGGAACATATATACCGATAGATATGGCTCTCATGTCAGGAGCAGCGGCAGGTCACGATCTTGGAAAATACGGATGCACGACGCAGGAGAAAAAGCGTATACCGTATCTGCATTATTATTATACGGACCAGCTCCTTAAGAGAGTTGAGATGCCTATGACAGCCCATATTGCCAGCAATCATTCCACATGGGATCTGGAACTTGAGAACCTTTCTGTGGAATCACTGCTGCTGATATATTCTGATTTTCGCGTTAAAAGTATCCGCAAAGAAGGAAAAGAAACAGTAAATTTCTATACTTTGACGGAAGCGTTCGATGTGATACTCGATAAGCTTGATGATGTTGATGCAGCCAAACGGCAGAGATATGAAAAGGTGTATGCCAAACTTAAAGATTTTGAGAATTATCTTATAGATATAGGAGTTGAGACAGATGTATTCAAAACGGCACCGGAACATCTGAAAAAATCGGCTGCTGATACTGCAGTGCTCATGGGAGACGAAGTAGTGGAGCATATTAAATATACGGCAATAGAACATAATATCAGGCTTATGAGCATATTCAACAATGAATCGGCTTTCGGAAGCCTGATAGAAGCAGCCAGAAGCGAGAAACAGTGGAAAAGTCAGCGAACATATCTCAATATCCTTTCAGAGTATTTCACGTATATGACAAAGCAGGAAAAACTGCTTACGATCAATTTCCTTTATGAGCTGCTGTCTCATCGTGAGGGAGACATAAGAAGGCAGGCAGGCAGACTGATGGGAGTAATAATAGCAAAATATGATGATGTCTACAGAAAGGAGCTTCCGGACAGCGCCGGAAAGAATGCTGAAGATATCAACGAAGCGGTAGAAATATGGGAGATGTATCTTAATAAGATCGTGTTTCCTGACTATAAAGTCACAGATCAGCATAGAAGCTGGATTGGATATACTCTGAAAGTAGTGATACAGGGACTTATTGACAATGCCGATCGGGATGATATCGATATATTTATGGAAAAATACTTTTCTCTTTTCCGTATGAAAGATATAAAGGACAGTGCTGTTTTCGTGCTTCTGGATTCAGTTATAACTATTCCTGAAAATATATCGGATGAAGATGAGATGATATCTGTCCTGAGTTTTGCAGAAAGGGTCTCGGTAAGAGATCCCCTGGAGATAAAGATCGGAGCGTTAAGAGCTGCTGAGTATATATCAGAACGTGCAGGCGGTCTGCATGTAAAGAGACTGACTGACATGATAATACAGAATACTGATGAAATGACAGGCAATATAAGCGTGGCATATCTCGTGTATAAAGTGCTGATGAATGTAGGCAAAGGTGAGAGGGCTTCAGAATATTATCATAAAATCGAAGCGCTGGAGGAAAAGGGCGTATTAGGCGATGCTATATCAGGTATTTTCAGGGACAATCTGAAAGTAGGGACCCCTTGGGTGATGAAAATAATAAATATGGAATTCCTGCTTGAATATGCTCTTGGCAACAAGCTGAGCAATCAGGCTTTTTACCTGGCCTCACATTTTTCAAATCTGATAAAAGTGAGTGAAAGGGTAACTGTCAGGCACAAAGCCGGCAGAAGTCTTATAGAGATAGCACGTACGCTGCCCATAGAACAGATAAACGAAATCGTTATAGAATTAACAAAAGGTCTGGAGATAGGTGAATATCAGTTTTCAAAATATATACCGGCATATCTGGGAGAAATAGCGCTTTACCTTTATCCGAGCGAGCTGGATGAATTCATAGACACTATAGGCGAGCTGATCGAAAATACCAATGACAGGATAGGATCGGTGGCTCTTGATACAGTGGGAGAAGTCATAGAAAAATATTCTTCATACAAGTACAGAGATTATGAAGCGGAAGGAGATTACCTGAACCGGAAGAAAAAAATGCTGGGAATGCTGCTGAAGGGAATAGCGAATTATCATGAGGTGGTCAGCCAGGAGGCGATAATGGTGACCGGGCAGTATATATTCGGAAGCAGTGAGCTTTCGCAGGATGAAAAATTTGAAGCTTTTAAACAGATATACAAGAAGATGCTGACACTGTTGACATCGATAGAAGAATATGACATGAATTTTTTCACCAGCGCTGCAGCACTGAACCATATATACAGATTCATATCAGAATACAAAGCAGGATGCGGTGAGATGGAACTGCCGGTAAATGACCATGTGGCGTTTTTCCCGGGGACATTTGATCCTTTCTCGCTGAGTCATAAGGGAATAGTACAGGCGATAAGAGACGAAGGATTTGAAGTATATCTTGCCATAGATGAATTTTCATGGTCAAAAAAGACGCAGCCGAGAATGATAAGAAGACAGATAATATCCATGTCGGTTGCAGATGAAACAGATGTGTTCCTTTTTTCCGACGATTTCCCTGTGAACATAGCAAATCCTGAGGATTTGAGAAAACTCAGGGCTCTTTTTCCGGGAAAGGAGCTGTATATAGTTGTAGGAAGCGACGTAATAATAAATGCCTCATCGTATAAAGCTGAGGCAAGTGAAGATTCTATACATTCGATGAATCATATTGTGTTCCAGCGGGAGACCATGGAAGGAAGCGGCAAAGACAGTCTTGCTCTCAGAGAAGCATATCGGAATATGAAAGGCAGGATAAGAGAGCTGAAGCTGCCTGTATATCTGGAGGATATAAGCTCTACCAGAATAAGGGAAAACATAGATTACGGAAGAGATATATCAAACCTCATAGATCCGGTTGCCCAGAATTTCATATACGATAACAGCCTGTATCTGAGAGAGCCTCAATATAAGAATGTTTTTGAAATAAAAAACATATCTTTCGAGCAGCTTGAGCCGAGAGGCAGCTCTATACTCAATGATATGCGTGAAGATATAAAGAGAAGAGGGCTCAATATAAGTCTGATAAAGGAATATCTTGACAGCACTGGTGTCAGATCTGCAGTGATAAAGGATGCAAACGGCAAGATATGCGCCATTGCAGCTGTCAATGAACTGGAAACAGGCCAGCTGTATGAAGAATTCCAAGACGCGGAGATAGCTTCTTATCTCAGAGAAAAAGCAACCGGACGTATGATAGTCATAAGAGGGCTTTACTGTGCATATGACACCGATATGAGAAATCTGCTGCAGATAATAACGACAGAAGTACTGGCAGAGGCGGCAGCAGGAGATATAACATACGGGATATATCATCCTCTTGAGGATAATATAAACAGCAAGATAATCGACATTCTCGAAAGACAGGGATTCACCGAGATATCCATCAATGACAGGCCGCTGAATGTTTATGAAGTAAACATGAAAGAACCGATCACCGTCATCGAAAATATGGATACGGTACTCAAGGCTCCCTTCAATACGAACCGAAGAATATTGGGGATACTGGAAAAGACCCATATGGATATGCAGAAAGCGCTGACAGGACTGAACCCGGGGAATCTGGTGCTTTCTTTCAATGCGGGGATAATGCATCAGAAAATAGTTGACATGGTGACGAAGACAAACGATGTGCCTAATCATCCGCTACCGGTCAGGAAACTGGGCGAATGCATGTGTGTTCCTTTTGGGAAGATATTGAGGGGGATGGTAGTGCCCAACACAGTAACAAAGACACTTCATACGGAGAAAATGTTTTCACCTACCCTGGACAGCTTCACGATAGAAGAATATCCTATGTATGCCACCATAGAAAACCAGATCAGGACTATCAAATCTTTTAACAGACCTGTGATACTGGTTGACGACCTGCTCCATAAGGGCTACAGGATGAAGGCGCTCAACCCTATATTCAAGGACAATGATGTAGAAGTGAGAAAACTGATAACAGGTCTCCTTTCGGGAAGAGGACGGGATCTTATGACTATACAGGGACGGGAAGTGGAAAGTGCATATTTCATACCGAATCTGAAAAGCTGGTTTGTGGAATCAACGTTATGCCCTTTTATAGGAGGCGATGGAGTGAAAAGCACGGAAAAGATGGAGGCCAATCTGCTGCCTTCCATCAATCTGACACTTCCTTTTGCAGCTCCAAAATTCCTGCATGGATCCTCACGTGAGGCGATATATGAATTTTCAATGGTCTGCCTTGAAAATGCGAAGAAGATATTTCAGGTGCTGGAGGATGAATATCAGAAATTGTTTGAGAGAAAACTGACAATAAAGAGACTGTCGGATGTCATAATATCACCCAGACTTCCTAACGGCTCCACAAGGGAAGCTGTAGATATGAACCTGGCTCCGTCGGTGTATGTTGAAGATTATATGGAAAGATTATTGAGACTGGAAGATGCGTTGAAATGAGATATATAAGTGAACTTATAGATGAAAATAGAAAAAAGACAAGAGGAAAAGACTGCGTATTGCTTAAAGACCGGCGCAGGACAGGAAAACAGAACAAGGTGAATATACTTGCTCTTGGAGATGTAGGAGGGACTGTCCTGACGGGAATGAGGCTGCTGGGCGAGGGTATCATCAGCCGTATCGGTATATACGATGTAAACGAGAAGATGATGCGCCGGTATGAAAGAGAGGTAAATCAGATACGCTTCCCCGATGGAAGAAGACTGCCATATGTGGAGATCCTGTCGGAAGACAAGCTTTTTGACTGTGATATGTTCGTGTTCTGTGCATCAAAAGGAGTGCCTCCGCTGGGCGCATCAGGCGATGTCAGGATGGCTCAGCTCAAAGCAAACTGCAGTCTGGTTTCACTTTATGCCGGCAAAGCAGCTGCTGCAGACTTTTCAGGTATATTTGCAGTTGTTTCGGACCCCGTTGATCCACTGTGCAAAGCGGCTCTTATGGAGGGCCTTGATCCCGGACAGATACAGGGATACGGACTTGGAGTAATGAACGGGAGAGCCGCATATTTCGCGGAAAAAGAGCATAGATTCGGCAGATATCTAACTGAGGGGCGTGCGTTCGGACCACACGGAGAAGATCTCGTCATAGCAGACAGCATAAAAAATTATGACGATACTGTTTCACGTGAACTTACAGCTCTTACTGTAAATTCCAATATGGAAACAAGATCGGACGGATTTAAACCATATATAGCACCTGCCATGTCTTCAGGAGCGATCTCCATTACAGAGACTTTGCGGGAGAATTGGAACTATTCGTCTGTATATCTGGGATACGGACTCTCAGGAGCCTTTATGGGATGCAGGAATCGCAGGATCCCGGAGGGGATACAGATAGAGGATCTTCCTCTTGAAGAAGAACTTTTTCAAAGGATAAAGAGGGCTTATGACGGCCTGAAGGAGCTGTTATGAAGAAACTTGTTATCATAAATCCTTTCTGCCCTGAAGAAAGCAAAAAGGAACGTCTTGAAAGAATAACGAGATACAGTGTGGAGGGCAGGCAGTTTGAGATGATGTCAACTGTAGAGGAAATAGAAAATGCAGATCTGAGGAACAGACGGATACTGTTCACTGTATCTTTAGGACAATCCGGTATAAATCTTAACTGGTATGCCATGATGAAATATCTGAGACTCAACAGAGATGCGCTGAGCGGATCAGTAGGAGGTGTGATACTGGACGGCAACAGTGAAGTGTTTACAAAATCAACGGGCAGGAGTCTGGTGTTCACTGCAAACCGTTCAGGATGCACATTCCCCGGAAGGCCGCTGGTAGAGGGAACAAGAACTCTTAAAAATTACAATATACAGGCGCACAATTTAAATACTGACAATATGGGCGCATATATGAACGCCGGACGTCAGCTGGTAGATAATATAATGGGATACCGGCCTGTGAAAAAGAAAAACCCGAAACTTCTGGTCCTCCATGCCAGCAGCAGCAGGACTTCAAACAGTGTTGCCCTTTGGGAGATGATAAAGAAGCACATACCGGAATGTCATATCAATGAAATATCATTAAGAAACGGAGAAATTATGGACTGCAGAGGCTGCTCATATGAAACGTGCCGTCATTTTGGAGAAGAGGAAAAATGTTTTTACGGAGGGCCGATAACTGAACAGGTTTACCCTGCAATACTGGAATGTGACGGTCTTGTAATGCTATGCCCTAACTATAATGATGCGCTGGGAGCCAACCTTACGGCCTTTGTCAACAGGATGACAGCTCTTTTCACAACATACAGATTTTACGACAAAAGTCTGTTCGGTGTGATAGTTTCAGGATACAGCGGCGGAGATATCGTAGCGGAACAGCTCATAAGCGGGCTCAATATGAATAAAACCTTTGCTTTACCGGGTAAATTTGCTATACTGGAAACGGCTAATGATCCGCGCTCCATACTGACTTCTGAAGGTATAGAGGACAGAGCGAGGATATTTTCGGAAAGCATAAGAAATGCACTGATAATATAGACTATAAATAATGACTTTGAGAAAGGAGGCAATATCGTGGCTGATTCAATGGATATGGATACGAAGATGCAGCATTTTGAAGAAGATGTGGAAAAAATACTGGAACTGCTGGAGGAAAAATCATATTTCAAGGCCAGAGACGAGATATTGAAATACAATGAAGTGGATATTGGCGAGATTCTCGAGGAGATATTGGAAGAACTTGGTGTTGAGAAGACCATAATAATTTTCAGGATGCTGCCGAAGGATGTTGCAGTAGAGGTGTTTTCGTATCTTCCGTCGGACGATCAGGTGGAGATAGTTCACGGTATAACCGACAGAGAAATATCCTATATCATAGAAGAACTGGATTTTGATGACAAGATAGATGTCCTGGAGGAACTGCCGGCCAATATAGTAGATAAAATACTGGAAAAAACTCCTAAAGAAGAAAGAAAACTTATCAATACATTTCTCAACTATCCGGATACATGCGCCGGGAGCCTGATGACACCGGATTATATAAGTCTTCAGGAAAACATGACAGTTGCTGAGGCAATGGCTCATATCAAAAGGGAGGGTATGGACAGCGAGACAGTATATACATGCTATGTAAAAAAAGAGGGAAGAAAGCTGGACGGAATAGTTTCGCTTCGATCGCTTGTAATAGCTGATGACGATATGAAGATCGCAGAGCTGATGAATACAGAGTATGTTTACGTCAATGTATACGATGATCAGGAGGAAGTAGCCGAATCTTTTAAAAAATACGGATTCCTGGCCATACCGGTAGTGGATAATGAGCACAGGCTTGTAGGGATAATAACGGTAGATGATATACTGGAGGTAATTGAAGAGGAGACTACAGAGGATATCGAAAGGATGGCCGGGGTAATGGATGGGTCTGATACGGAATATCTTGATATGGGCGTGTTCCGTCATGTGAAGAACAGGCTGCCGTGGCTTATTTTCCTCACTGTGTCCCTTATGATAACCGGAGCGATAATAAGCAGATTCGAGGTGGTTTTATCCCAGGTCATAGTGCTGGTATCTTATTTGCCTCTGCTTATGGGAACGGGAGGCAATACAGGTTCGCAGGCAGCAACGCTGATAATAAGAGGTATGGCAGTAGATGATATAAACCTGAAGGATGTTTTCAAAGTTTTCTGGAAGGAACTGAGAATAAGTGTTATCATAGGCATAATACTTAGTCTGTTTAATTTTTCAAAGGTGATCCTGATAGATGGCCAGAGCGTGATAATAGGTCTTACCGTTGCTCTGTCGATGGTACTTGTGATAATATTTGCAAAACTGCTGGGCGGTCTTCTTCCTATGGCGGCCAAAAAGTGCGGAGTGGATCCTGCCCTCATGGCGACACCGATGATATCTTCGCTTACCGATATGGTATCGGCAGTAACTTTTCTTCTTATGGCGACGATACTTCTGGGGATAACTATTTGACCGGATGAAGCATGACAGATAAATAAAGTGCAGCAAGATCCATGATATCATGCTGCACTATTTTTCTGTTTATAAGCATCTTTATAAAAAGATGATTATATTATTTAATAATATAGTATCTTTTTGGAGGTGCGGCAGACATGACAGATGCCATTATAGCAGGAGCCGTTTTTGCAGCAGTTATGATCCTGATAATATCAGAACGTGTTCACAGGACAGTAGCGGCTCTGGCTGGAGCAGTGTTTCTGATAGCTTCAGGTACAGTGGAGATAGATGCGGCTGTTGGATATATAGATTTCAATACCATAGGAGTGCTGACAGGCATGATGCTGATGGTATCGGTGATAAAGTGTTCGGGAATTTTTGAATATGTGGCGGTAAAAGCTTCCAAAGCAGCCGGAGGAGATCCATGGAGGATAATGGCGGCTTTGATAGTGGTCACGGCAGTGCTTTCATCTATACTTGACAATGTTACTACCGTCCTTCTCATGGGGCCGGTTACAATATATGTTGCAGGTGCATTGAGGACAGATCCGGTACCATTTCTTATAACACAGGTGATGGCATCCAATATAGGAGGCACTGCAACGCTGATAGGAGATCCTCCAAATATAATGATAGGAAGTGCCGCAGGGTTGGATTTTATGGATTTTGCAGCGAATAACGGTCCTGTGACAGCTATTGTCCTGATAACGATGGTAATATGTTTCAGAGTAATGTATGGAAAAGATATGAGTAGGGATCCTTTATATGCGGGAAGGATCATGGCAATTGATGAAAAAAGTCTGATTACAGACAGGAAACTTCTGATAAAAAGTGTTGTGGTAATGATAATTACAGTTTTCGGATTTGTATTCCACAGCTTAATAGGACTTGAATCCTCCGTTATAGCTCTGGCCTCGGCTTCAGTGATGCTTATGATATGCGGAAGGAATGCGGAGGAGATCGTTATGGATATAGAATGGCCGACCATAATGTTCTTCACAGGGCTGTTTGTTGTAGTGGGCGGGATTGTAGAGACAGGCATGATAGACCATACGGCGGAGATTATAATCCATATGACAGGCGGAGACCGGATGATTGCCGCTGTTATGATATTATGGTCCTCTGCTCTGCTTTCATCTACATTGGACAATATACCTTTCGTTGCCACGATGATACCGCTGATAACGGCTCTCGATAATGGAGGAATGGACACATCGCCGCTTTGGTGGGCTCTTTCACTGGGAGCATGTCTCGGTGGAAACGGAACGATAATAGGTGCATCAGCAAATGTTGTGATGGCGGGCATAAGTGAAAAGAACGGACACCCCATCTCATATATGAGGTTTTTCAGGACAGGATTCCCCCTTATGATCGTTTCTGTAGCTATATGCACGGTATATCTTATTGCTGTGTGGCATAGATGATATATGCACCGGCTATATTTTTATTGAAAGACTTCTTGCAGTAGCATACTGCAATGGAGTATACTTTAATTTAAAGAGTATATGGAGAAATTTTATGGAAAATACAGGTTTAATTACTTTTGAATATGTAAATACTATAGTCAAGGAAAGACCGAGAGAAATACATAAGGGACAGTGCGGCAGGGTGCTCATCATAGCCGGATCAGTAGGGATGGCGGGTGCAGCTGTGCTTTCTGCCGGCGGTGCTTTGAGATCCGGAGCAGGACTTGTTAAGATAGCAGCTCCTGATAAAATATTTCCCATATTACAGACAGCCGTGCCTCAGGCTACATGTATGAGTATTTCAGATTGTTTTTCCCTACGGTCTCCGGAGGTTTACGGAGCGATAGCGATAGGACCGGGAATGGGAGTTGATGAAAGCAATTACAGATTGATAAGCGGCATACTGAGAGATTATAACGGACCTGTCATACTCGATGCCGACGGATTGAATTCCCTTTGCAGATTTGATAAGGGTCTGGAAACTGTAAGGCAGCGGGAGCATATGACTGTGATGACGCCTCATCCTGGAGAAGCGGACAGGCTTTTAGCTGCTGTTGGCGAAAAAGGAGTGAAAGAGAAGGGCAGAGTAGGTGCGGCAGAGACGCTGGCTGAAAAAACGGGCGCCGTTATTTTATTAAAAGGAGCCGGGACACTGGTTGCAATGAATAAGAAGGGAACATATATTAATACTACCGGGAATCCCGGTATGGCTACCGGAGGAAGCGGAGATGTCCTTACCGGTGTGATAGCCGCATTGGCGGCTTATGGAATAGATCCGCATGATGCTGTAAAGTCCGGCGCGTTCATACATGGAATGGCGGGAGACATAGCTGCAGAGCGTCTGGGACAGTGGGGAATGACGTCTGTGGATATAGTTGCGGCATTGCCGGCGGCATTTAAGAAAATTGTAGGAAAATAGAATAATACACGCAGTAAACTACTGTGATTTATGTGTTTGATCTGCGCGCTGAATCAAAGATTCAGGCAGATCATTTCACCGAAAAATCACCACGCAGTAAACTGCTGTGATTTATGTGTTTGATCTGCGCGCTGAATCAAAGATTCAGGCAGATCATAAAAGGAGTGTGAGGGACTTGAGCATAAAAAAGGGAGACCTTTACTTTGCTGATTTAAGTCCGGTAATGGGCTCCGAACAGGGCGGGATAAGGCCCGTGCTGGTTGTACAGAACGATGTAGGAAATAAATTCAGTCCGACTATAATAGTCGCGGCTATAACGTCAAAGAAAAACAAGGCTGATCTTCCTACGCATGTAGCAATAGATGCGGGAGGCAACGGCCTGTCAAAAAATTCTATAGTATTGCTGGAACAGCTCAGAACAATAGATAAGAAAAGATTGAAAGAACGGATCGGAACAATTGATAAAACCCGTTTACCGGAAGTTGATGAAGCGTTGAGCGTAAGCTTGGGAATCGAAAACGATTCATTTTTCTGATGTATAAAAGGGCTGAGAATTCAGCCCTTTATATAAATAATAATGATGGAGGAAGATATGGATATAAAAGCTCTGGAAAAAACAGCGGCAGAAGTCAGAATAGGAGTAGTGAAAGCCATACATAATGCAGGCTCGGGTCATCCGGGCGGGTCACTGTCGGCAGCAGACATAGTGACAGCTCTGTATTTTGATGAAATGAATGTGGATCCTCAGGAACCGAAGATGAAAGGCAGAGATAAATTCATACTGTCAAAAGGTCATGCAGGCCCCGTGCAGTATTCCGCTCTGGCTGTCAGAGGGTATTTTCCAATGGAGGATATAATGAGCCTCAGAAAGCTGGGTTCAAAGTTCCAGGGGCATCCTGACATGAACAAGGTGCCTGGAATAGAAATGTCCACAGGATCGCTCGGCCAGGGATTTTCCGCTGCTGTCGGCATGGCTATGGCAAGCAGTCTTGATAATGATCCGGGAAGAATATATGTGATGCTTGGTGACGGAGAAATACAGGAAGGGATAGTATGGGAAGCTGCTATGTCGGCTGCTCATTACAGATTGGATAACATTGTAGGGATACTGGATCATAACGGATTACAGATAGACGGCAGAAATGAAGATGTAATGACTGTCGAACCTGTAGCGGACAAGTTCAGAGCCTTTGGCTGGAATGTGATCAATATAAACGGACATGATTTCGATGAGATACTGGGGGCTTTCAAAAATGCAAGAGAGTGCAGGGAAAGACCTACGATGATAATAGCAGAAACCATAAAAGGAAAAGGAGTATCATTTATGGAGAACAATGCAGGATGGCATGGAAAAGCGCCTGACGATGAGGAGACGGCCAAGGCCGTAGCTGAACTGGGAGGTGAAATGTAATGGCAGATAAAATGGCAACGAGAGAGGCTTACGGAAAAACTCTGGTAAAGCTTGGAGAACGTTACAGCAACCTGGTAGTCATGGATGCAGATCTTTCCAAATCAACGAAGACAGCAATGTTTGCAGAAAAATATCCCGAAAGGTTTTTCAATATGGGTATAGCAGAGCAGAATCTATACGGGGCTGCGGCAGGTCTGGCTTTGTCGGGAAAGATAGTGTGTGCCAGCACATTTGCCATGTTCGCGACCGGCAGAGCATTTGAGATAATAAGAAACTCCATAGGATACACAAAAGCAAATGTCAAGATTTGCGCTACTCATGCAGGGATAACTGTCGGGGAGGACGGAGCGAGTCATCAGACTTTTGAGGATATTGCTCTGATGAGAACGATTCCGGGAATGACAGTTATAAATCCGTCCGACGGTATATCGGCGGAGAAACTTCTCTGTCAGGCAGTCGAAAAACAAGGCCCATGTTATCTGAGGTTCGGACGTGCATCGGTCCCTGTGTTCTACAGAAATGATGACGAGATAATCCTTGGCAGAGGGAATACTGTGCGGGATGGAAAAGACGTGACAGTGATAGCAACAGGTATAATGGTAAATGAAGCTGTAACAGCTGCGGAGGAACTGAAAGCCTGCGGTATGGATGTGAGAGTAATAGATATCCATACCATCAAGCCTATAGATGAGGATATAATAATAAAGGCGGCATCGGAAACCGGAGCAATAGTAACGGCAGAAGAGCACTCAGTCATAGGAGGGCTGGGAAGTGCAGTGGCAGAAGTAGTGGTAAAGAACTTCCCTGTAAAAATGGCTATGGTCGGTCAGATGGATACATACGGTGAATCAGGAAAACCTGAAGAACTTAAAAAGAAGTATGGTATGACATCTGAGGATATAATCAGAGCCATAAGAGAAGTGCTTGGACGATAACATACGCAGATAGCATATAATATTGAAATATAGAGTCATAAACTCCTTTTTTCGTAATAAGTTCTATATATGAGAAGATTGCGGAGAAAGGGGTTTTTGATTTGAAAAAAATAGATTTCAAAAAAGGAAGAAACATATTCAGGGGGAAAAGAAAATTAATAATGGCGGGGATAATAATAGCTGCAGCGGTCTGTATAGCAGCAGTCATGGCAGGTCTGGCAGGCGGAAGCGATCCTGTAGGATTCAGACAGGTGGACAGAGATGATCTGCCGAATGACATAACAGCTGATATAATCCCCGAGTACAGGACTCTGGAAAGAGCGTTGGCCTGTGCGGTAGATGATGATATATATGTTATAGTGACAAGGGGAGAAAAGCCTACATCAGGATTCAATGTATCTATAGACAAGATGCAGCTGGAAGAGAAAAACGGCAAAGACAATCTGATCGTATATGCGCTGTTTGAGGATCCGCAGAAGGAGACAGCGATATCTCAGATAATTACGTATCCTGTAGAGGTGGTAAAGACCGATCTTAAATCACTTCCTGATACCATAGAACTGAGGATACAATACTGAAACTCGATTTCACATAACCATCACCAAAATACGACTATTTCAAATAATATAAGCCATATTTCCCCATAAAATATTGAAAATACCTACAACATATAGTATTATTTACATGTATGTTTTCAATATGGAAAGGGGCAGAAACTTTCAATGATTGTATTTAACAATGTTACCAAATACTACAAATCCAATGTAGGTATCGAAAAGGTTTCAGTACGGATAAACAAGGGTGATTTTGTTTTTCTTGTAGGACCCAGCGGTGCAGGCAAATCGACCTTCATAAAGCTGATCCTCAAAGAGATAGATGCGGATGCGGGCAGCATAAAGGTGAGAGGGAACGAAGTAACGACACTGTCCAACAGACAGGTCCCTAAACTCAGGAGAAATATAGGTATAGTGTTTCAGAATTTCAGACTTCTTCCTAAAAAGACGGTTTACGAGAACGTTGCTTTTGCTATGGAAATAATACATCAGCCGAAAAAACTGATCAAAAAATATGTTCCGCAAGTATTGAGCATGGTGGGTATAGCCTCAAAAGCCGACAAGTATCCTGATGAGCTTTCTGCGGGAGAACAGCAGAGAGTGGCTATAGCAAGAGCTATAGTGAACAAGCCGCGTATACTCATAGCGGACGAGCCTACAGGAAATCTTGATCCTGATACAGCATGGGAGATAATGCAGCTTCTGGATCAGATCAACATGAGAGGCACGACCATACTTATGGTCACCCATGCCAAGGATATAGTCGACAAGATGGGTAAACGTGTTATAGCTATAGAAAAAGGCAGGATAGTAAGAGATGAATTCGGAGCATACGGCTATGAGGAAGCTCTGGCTGATCTGGACGTCAGTGATGATACCATCCAGAGCAAGCGTACATTCAGGTCCAGATTCAAGAGAGGAGGCAGCATATAGTGGTTAGGAGTTTTTTCTATACGCTTAAGCAAGCCTTTCTCCAGGTGCTGAGGAACAGGGCAATGTCACTTGCATCTATATTTGCGATAATGGCCATGCTTCTGATACTGAGTCTGTTCTTTATACTTGTTATCAATATAAACACAGCAGCGCAGACTATCCAGCAGGATTATGATTCCATAGAAGTTTTTCTGGATGATGAAACTACTCCGGAGCAGGCAGATGAAATGGTTGCTCAGATGAAAGAGGAAAAAGGCGCCGAAGATGCATATTATAAGAGTCGTGAACAGGCAATGCAGGAGTTCAAAGAGCGCTGGGGAGAAAATGGATATCTTCTTGACAGCTTGCAGGAGAACCCTCTTCCAAATTCCATAGTCATAATGATATCCGATCTTGAATCGGCAAATACACTTGCTGAAAAAGTGGCGGAATATGATGGAGTAGAAGACGTAAAGTTTTACAAGGATACGGTGGACAAGCTTTTGAATGCCACGAAATTCATACAGATAGCCGCTATAGTAGTCATGATCTTCCTGATAATAGTTTCGATAGTGGTTGTATCCAATACAATAAAGCTCACGGTGTTTAACAGGGCAAATGAAATAAACATAATGAAATATGTCGGTGCTACCAACTGGTTTATAAGGGGTCCGTTCCTTGCAGAAGGTATAATAATAGGTATAATATCTGCAGGCATATCGGTTGCTCTTTCGGCACTGATATACGACAGGATCATAGAAGCCGTAGGCAGTCAGATATTTTCGGTACTTTCCATGCCTATGGTGCCTGTCGGTTTCCTGGTATATAATTTTGCGTGGATATTCCTTGCACTGGGGATAAGTATAGGTGCATGCGGAAGTATAATATCCATGAGGAAGTTCCTGGATGCCTGATAAACAAGTATAGGAGGTAAGAGGTGTTGAAAAACGCAAGACTGTCGATAATTGTAGCGATTGCTCTGGTCTTTGCCATGTGTGCGGGGACCGTATCGGTAAATGCGGAATCTTTGAGTGATCTCAGAAAACAGATAAGCGAAAAGGAAAATGCTCTCAGTGAAGGCAAGAAAGAAGAGGAAAGTCTTACCGAGAAGCTGGGACAGCTGGAAGAAGCTATAGATGAGAATGAGAGCAAGCTGTCCGTACTTGAAGATGAGCTGGAGGAAGCCGAGAAAAAAGTAGATACCCAGACGGAAAATCTCAATTCCAGACTCAGGAACATGTACAAGAGCGGATCAGTCGGTTTTCTTGATGTTCTGCTGGATTCGGGAAGTTTTTCAGAGTTTCTTACAAACCTGGATCTTGTGAAGATGATATATTCCAGCGACAAAGATGTGCTGGATCAGCTGCAGACGGCTCATGATGAGGTGGAAGAAAAAAAAGAAGAAGTTGAGGATCTCAAGTCAGAGCTGGAAAAATCATATGCAGTAGTGGAAGAGGAAAAGCAGAATATAGCAGCCTCCAATGAAGAAACGGAAAAGATGCTGGATGAGCTGAAGGCCGAAGCTGACAGACTTACTGCCACGATAATACAGCAGGGAAGTTCCAGCAGTGATTCCCAGTATACAGGAGGGGTGATGGCATGGCCTACACCTTCTTCCGGAACAATAACATCTCCGTATGGCTACCGTGATCATCCGATCTCGGGATCCTATTCATTCCATACAGGAGTGGATATAGGGGCGTCTTCGGGGTCATCCATAGTGGCAGCAAATAACGGAACAGTCATATCGTCAGGATGGAACGGGGGATATGGAAAATGTGTGATAGTGGATCACGGAGGCGGTATAGTAACTCTCTATGCTCACTGCTCATCGCTTTATGTAGGCGTCGGCGAATCGGTATCCAGAGGTGAAACGATAGCAGCTGTGGGAAGTACGGGGAATTCGACAGGGCCTCATCTTCATTTTGAGGTCAGGGTGAACGGAAGCTATGTAAATCCGTTGCCTTATATTACATAAAATCTAAACAAGGAGTTCATATGAGAAGTGCCGGGGACATATTGAAAGAGATCCTCAGAAACAGAGGGATCATTGACAGCAGAGATATCTCGGAGTTTTTATCTGACAGACCGAAAAAGACATATGATCCATTCCTGCTTATGAATATGGAAGCGGGAGTGGATTTACTGTTATCTGAAATAAATTCCGGGAGCAGGATATGCATATATGGGGATTACGATGCTGACGGAGTCACATCGATATGCATCCTGTCACATATTATCGGTATGCTTACGGATAATTTCACATATTATATCCCATCCAGGTTCAGTGAGGGATATGGTCTGAATAAAAATGCGTTGGCAGCAATAAAGGATGAGGGGACAGACCTTATTGTCACTGTAGACTGTGGCAGTGTTTCGTATGAGGAAGTGGAATATGCGAAAACACTTGGTATGAAGATTATCGTCACTGATCATCACAGCATAGATGATATAAAAGCCGATTGTATACTGATAAATCCAAAACAGAAAGGATGCGGATATCCTTTTAAAGATCTTGCGGGCTGCGGCGTGGCTTTCAAGATGGCTCAGGCAATAAGGCAGCGTACAGATCTTCCAAAGAGCGCCGTCAATGACGTGCTGGATCTTGTAGCTATAGGGACGGTCGGGGATATAGTATCTCTTACCGATGAAAACAGGACCATTGTGAAATACGGACTCAACAGGGCAAACTGTGGAGAACGGAAAGCTCTTAAAAAGATGAAAGATGCGATCTCGATCGATTTTATAACATCGGAAAGCATAGCTTACGGGATAGTTCCTCATATAAATGCCGCCGGACGGATGTCAAGTGCATATGACGCTGCCGAGCTGTTCCTCACATGTGATGAAAATATCATGGAGGAAAAGATACTGAAGCTGAAGGAACTTAACAGCAGGAGAAAAAAGCTGCAGGAAGAAGCGTATGAACGGTGCATGGAAGAGGTTTCGGAGGAGGAAAATATGGTAATACTTGATATGCCGGATATCCACGAGGGGATTGCCGGTATAGTAGCGGGAAAGATAAAGGATACTGTAAACCGCCCTGTGATCATAGTGACTCCGACGGAAGAGGGCTTCATGAAAGGCACAGGACGAAGCATCCCGGGAGTGGATATATACAGGCTGCTTAAAAACCATGAAGAAATGTTCATAAGATTCGGAGGACACAGCGGAGCATGCGGATTTCTTTGCAGCCGTGAAAATCTGGAAAAACTGAAGTCTGATCTGCAGCATGATATGGATATGATGCTGGAGAATGACAGCAGTCTGCTGGATCACAGTGTTACATATGATATGGAAATTTCGCCGCATGAGGTGACGGTTGAAGCCGCAAGGCTCCTGGAAAAACTTGAACCTTTCGGACAGGGAAATCCAAAGCCCCTCTTCAGGATGACAAAAATAAGATCCGTTATCGTAAAGTTTCTGGGGGAAGACGGCAGCCATGCAAGATTCACAGCAGTATCCGAGACAGGAGAAAGAGCAGACTGCATACTTTTTCAGAAGGGAAAGGAGTACAGAGAGATGTTGATATCCGACGAATGGAAAGATGTGATAGGCAGTATAAGGCTTCAGAGATGGAGGGGCCGTGAGAGCGTGCAGTTTGTAGTTGAGGAGATGTTCTTATGGAAATAAAAAGAAAAAGATTTATTGCATATATGGCGGCAGCTTTCGTTGCCGGAGGAATGATCTCAGGAGGAGTCTGCTATGCTGTCTCCGAAGGTCTTCTCGGATATGTCAAGGTTTCAAAGTCAGATTATGAACAGCTTACCGAGGTCTATGAACGTTACAGTAAGCTGGATCAGCTTTATGACACTGTAACCACTTCGTTTTACCAGGAGGTTGATGAGGATGCGATGATGGAGGGAGCATATAAGGGGCTTGTTTCAGGGCTTGGAGATCCATACTCATCTTATATGACGTCTGATGAATATCAGTCATGGAAAGCTACAGCTACCGGTGAATATTCAGGTGTCGGCATAACTTTTTCCATGGATGAAGAAGGGAGATTTGTAGTAGTATCGGTCACGGAAGATTCTCCCGCTGACAAAGCCGGTATCAAAGCAGGTGATATCATGATTTCGGTAGATGGAAAGGAATATGATGATATCGATCTTATGGGAAATGCAATAAGAGGAGAAGAAGGCAGCAAGGTGAACATAGCATATCTGCGTGACGGCGATGAGATGGATGCTGATCTGATAAGGGAGAAGATAGTTCAGCACAGTGTACAGCATGAGATGATCAGTAGTGACACAGGATATATAAAAATAAGCTCATTTATAGAAAGCACATCTGAAGATTTCAGAAAAGCCCTAAATGATGTGGAAGACAAAGGGGCAACAGGACTGGTCCTCGATCTTAGAGACAATGGCGGAGGCCTTGTGGATGCGTGTATAGAGGTAGCAGACGAATTCCTGGATAAGGGGACAGTCGTATATGTAGAAGACAGACAGGGGGAGCGTACAGAATATGATGCCAAGGATGGCAAGACTTCGCTGAATACAGTCGTCCTTGTGAATGAAAACAGTGCAAGCGCTTCTGAAATACTGGCAGCAGCACTCAAGGACAACGGGATAAAGATCGTGGGAACAAAGACTTTTGGAAAAGGTGTCATACAGTCGACAGCCGAATTAAGCGACGGATCGGCCCTTAAACTTACTATAATGCAGTATTTTTCGCCTGACGGAAACGAGATAAACAAAAAAGGAGTAGAACCTGATTACAAAGTTGAAAATACCGATGGATCCGATGAAGATAAGCAGCTGGAAAAAGCATTGAGCCTGTTATAAACAGGCTCAATTTTTATATTGCTTATATATCAGTAGGATCGCATTATTATATATGAAAGGTAACATATATACATGAGGATCATAAGGATTCCCCACATTCTTGTAAGAGAGTGTTTCCTCAACATAGGGATAAACACGATGATACTTATGATTATAAGGATAACCGAATCATATATAGAATCGAAGGTAACTCTTATAGGATTTATTGTCACTGACATCCCCAGGACGAACAGTATATTGAATATATTGGATCCCACCACATTTCCTACTGCAATGTCGGTTTCGCCTTTTATTGCAGCGACTATGCTGGTCACAAGCTCGGGGAGAGATGTGCCAAGAGCAACTATAGTAAGACCTATAAGCATCTGATCTATACCGAATGATGTGGCGATATCCGTTGCGGAGTCCACTACAAAATCACCGCCGGCAATTATGCCCACTATGCCGATGAATGAATATACTATACCTTTTGGAAGAGACATGGGCTTATCTTCCGGTTCAATGGAAACCTCATGATCCGAGTGATT
Organism: uncultured Eubacterium sp.; assembly: GCA_937966095.1. Classification (GTDB taxonomy): domain Bacteria; phylum Bacillota; class Clostridia; order Peptostreptococcales; family Anaerovoracaceae; genus Lentihominibacter. The sequence continues at coordinate 9,420 of CALCKF010000071.1, read as the reverse complement.
TCTTTTGGATGACATGACATTTTTTACGGTTATTATGAGAAAGAATGAGAATATAGCCAGAAATACTATACCGTCTGTTCTCGACAGCATAAGTGCATGATTTCCCGGTCCTATGCAGAGTATGATTATCACAGCTGCTGAAAGAATTGACAGGGGATACTCAAATTTAAGCATAGATCCGGATACAGGACAGGCTTTGATGACTGCTGAAAATCCCAGTACTACCAGAAGATTGAATATATTAGAGCCAAGCACGTTGCCTACTGCTATTCCGTTGGCCCCCTTCATTGCCGCAGTAACGCTGACAGCAGCTTCAGGCATACTGGTTCCGAAGGCTACGATGGTAAGTCCTATTATAAAAGCCGGTATGTTGAAATATCTGGCTATGGCGGAGCTGCCTGAAACAAAAAAATCAGCTCCCTTTACGAGACAGATAAAACCTATTATGAGCATCAGATAAACCATATTTTCCCCCATGTATAATGTTGATTTTCAGAAAAATATTATATTCCAGGAAAGTCGGGTTTGTCAACACGCACTTTAAAGCTCTAAAGTGTATGTTGACTGTGACACAAACAAATGATATAATCTTCTTACAATTATATGTAGCGAAAGGAGTACGGTATGACATATGATTCAAAGTTCAAAAGAGAAGATATAGATGAACTTTTCAGAGCTGTTCTCCTGCTGGAAAACGAAGAAGATTGCTACAGATTTTTTGAAGACCTGTGTACCGTGAATGAACTTCATTCTATTGCTCAGAGACTGCAGGTGGCAAAACTGCTTTCAGAGAACAAGACATACAGTGAGATAGAAAAGATCACCAAGGCATCTACGGCAACAATAAGCCGTATAAACAAATGTCTGACTTACGGTGCTGACGGATATAAGAGGATCCTGGAAAGACTTGAGAAAGCCGAAAGATAAGATGAACCAGAGGATCTTCATACAATTATATTATTATGAAAAGGGCTGGCGGACACATGATGTTCCGCTATTTTAATGACTTATGGAATTATATATATATGAAGATTATACAGAGATATTTCCGGAGATCCGGGGCAGAAAGCTTACGGATATTCTGATACGCAAGATACTTGAGGAGTATGAGGTATCGGATCAGGCAGTTTTACGTACGGAAAAAGGAAAACCGTATCTGGCTTCAGAAGAAAGAGACAATCTGTACTTTTCCGTCAGCCACAGCGGCAGGTATTTCGTATGCCTTGTAGACTCAGTACCTGTAGGTGTAGATGTGCAGATACAGAGAAAGTCAGGAGGTGAAAAAATCAGTCGCAGATATTTCACACCTGCTGAAAAAAAATATGTGGATGAAAACGGCGAAGAAGGATTTCTCATCATATGGACCAGAAAAGAAGCGTATTCCAAGTTTACAGGAAAGGGAATAGAAGAGATAATAAAAGGAACAGATGTGCTGGAACGGTCAGATGTTGAGTTTACAGATATCCAGCTGGAGAAAGGAGTGTTCTGTTCATGCTGCAGGATGATATAGAACGAAAAAAAGGATATATGGCCGCAGTTGCCTTTTCGATACTGGTCGGATTTTCGTTTTTAGGAGTGAAAGTATGTCAGAGCCATACAGAAAGTCTGAATGTGCTTTGCTACAGATACGATTTCGCTTTTGTGGTCATAATGATACTTGTCATATCAGGGATAATAAAGCTTGACATAATGACAAAACCGAAAAAAAAGTTGCTGCTGACAGCAGGATTCTATGTCGGGTTCATGGCACTCCAGGTCATAGGACTGGCTTATTCAACCTCTGTTGAAGGGTCTATAATATTCGCTATAGTGCCGATAATAGTAAAGGTGATCGCTTCTGTATTCCTTAAGGAAAGATCCACATGGCTGGGCAACATATTCGTATGTCTGACTGTTGCTGCACTTATATTTATGATAGTGATGGGTGCTGGTGATGGCGATCTTGAGATAAATCCGCTTGGAACTGTGCTCTTGTTGCTTTCCAGCGTATCTATGGCACTGAGCAATATATTCATGAGATATACCAGAGATGAATATAAGCCTGTAGAGGTAACCTTTACGATAGTTATAATAGGTTTTATAGGGTTCAACTGCGCGATGGTAGTAAAATCCATCATATGCGGTGACAGCATAACGGATTATTTTGCTCCGCTGGCAACGCCTCAGGTATTCGTATCTGCAGGTTATCTCGGTATAGGATGCATACTGCTTTCAGCGCATCTTACAACATATATGCTGGGAAGGCTGGAAGCCGTGAAAGGCACCATCTTCGGAAATGTATCCACAGCCATCTCGATCGTGGTAGGAGTTATAGTGCTGGGAGAAAGTCTGATGTGGTATCATATATTGTGCACAATATGTATAATAGCGGGAGTGGTCGGCCTCAGCAGGAGCGGCAGCAGAGAAGCTGTCAGCCCGGATGATGCGGAAACAAGCGGAGGTAAAAGCAATGGATAATATAAAAATCACATTTCTGGTTGAAAACAGAACAGACAATCCCGGGATAATGGCCGAACACGGACTGTCGGTATATATAGAAGCATGCGGCAAGAAGATACTGTTTGATGCGGGAGCTACTGATGTGGTGATCTCAAATGCCGTGAAACTCGGCATAGCTCTTGAGGATGTGGATATTGCCGTTATCAGCCACGGACATTATGATCATACCGGAGGATTCCCGGAATTCTGCAGGATAAATAAAAAGGCACCCGTTTATATACATAAAAATGCTTTCAGAGAGTCGTACGGACTTAGTGAAGGAAAGCTTCAGGGCAGCAACGACGGGATAAGATGGACTGATGCTGAACGAAAAGCTGTTGAAAAACGTCTTGTCTATACAGACAGACCTGTAATGATAAGTGAAGATATCTGTATTACCGGCACTGTGGTGTGTGAAGACGGATTTGTGCCTACTGAAAGATTTTATTACCATGATGAGACAGGAAGAGTGAGAGAAGATGATATGTCTCATGAACAATGCCTGGTCATAAGACAGCCGGAAGGCATTTATATTTTTTCAGGATGCAGTCACAGAGGAATAATATCCGCTATCAACACAGGAAAAGCCATGTTTCCGGAAGAGCCGACAGCAGCTGTGATCGCGGGAATGCATCTGTACAGCGCATCGGAAGATGACAGGAAGAAAGTAGTGGAAAGGCTGGCAGAGGAAAAACCGGGATGTATAATACCTGTGCACTGTACAGGTATCAAGGCCATATGTGATCTTAAATCAAAGCTGGGAGATCAGTGTGTAGTGGCGACTGCAGGTGATACATATGAAGGATATTAGAGAATATGCGGCCGGATATCTGAATATCAAGCCCCGCACGGAAAAACAGCTGATCAGATATCTTACAGGTAAAGGTTTCGATGAAAAGGATGCTGAGGATGTGGCAGGTGAATTCAGAGAATATCATTATATAGATGATATGGATTACAGCGTGATGTATTTTCAGTATGGATTTGAAAAAGGCAGAGGCATAATCCGTATAAAACGTGAGCTTGCCGAGAGGGGCGTCGGATCAGAGATCATAGAAGCTGCGTACGATAAGATGATAGAGATGGGAGAGATTCCTGATCAGTATAAAGCGGCGCTGTCAATAGCACATGGCATGACAGGCGGGATATGCATGCAGGAGCTTGAATATGACAGCAGGAGGAAGCTGCAGGCAAAAGTGGCAAGAAAGCTTGTTTCCCGCGGATTTTCACAGGACATTGTATACAGAGTGATTAAAAATCTTTGATGACAGAAAGGTGGTTACATCGATATGAGGGAGCAGTTTTCAAGGACCGCACTTGTCATAGGAGAAGAAGGGGTTGAAAAGCTCATGGCATCCTCGGTGATACTTTTTGGAGTGGGAGGCGTAGGAAGTTTTGCAGCAGAAGGCCTGGCAAGGGCAGGCATCGGAAGAATAATGCTTGTAGACAGGGATGTCGTCGATATCACCAATATAAACCGGCAGCTGCCGGCTCTTCACAGCACTCTGGGATGCAGCAAGGTACAGGTAATGAAAGACAGGATAGAGGATATAAATCCCGAATGCAAAGTCGATGTGTCGGAATGCTTTTTCATGCCTGAAACTTCAGAGAAGTTTGATTTCAGAGAATATGATTATGTCATAGACGCGATAGATACCGTTACAGGCAAGATAGCGATAATAGAAAAGGCTTTCAGACAGAACGTGCCTGTGATATCTTCGATGGGGACAGGAAACAAGACTGATCCTAGGATGTTCAGGATCGATCTTATAGAAAACACCAGAGTATGTCCTCTTGCAAAAGTGATGCGTAAGGAACTGAAAAAAAAGGGGATACAAGGTGTAAAAGTGCTGTATTCAGAGGAGCAGGCCGTAAAGCATGAAGGAGGCCGGGTGACAGGCAGCATTTCATTTGTACCGTCAGTGGCGGGAATGATAATAGCAGGAGAAGTGATCAGGGATATAGTCGGATATTGATATGTTGTAAAAGGAGAATGATATGAATTATAAAAAAAATCTGATAGGAAAGGTTGAGACTTTCTATATAGATATAATTGAAGAGTTCAAGGAAGCCGAGCTTCAGATAATAGCCGATTCAGGTTTCAGAAGCATATTCAGAAAAAAGAATTACGACGGCAATATCAGTAGGCTGAAATCATGCAAGAAACAGGCTCTGGCAATAAATACGGAAGATATCAATATACCGGAAAATGATAATGAATCCCGTAATGTGCTGAAGAGCTTCGAAAAGTGTCTCGTACTTTTCAATAATCTGTGCGATTCGTATATACGCCTTCAGATGTCCCTAAAAAAGAAAGCCGCAAAGGAGCCTGTGAAATATTCAGAGTACAAGGAGATATTCAGAAAAGTACAGGAAGCGAAGGATGCCCTGAACGGAGCTCTCCATGAGCTTGATATAGTTTATACGGATTATACATATGATGAAAACAGCGATCCGTATAAATTCCTCGATTGATTGAAAACAGAAAGGGAAACAGATGGAAAACTCAGGTTTTATTTTGATAGGATTGTTCACAGCGATAATAGTCCTTATAATACTGGCAATAATCATAGTAATAAGGCTGTCCGGATCCGGAAGACATGGGCTTGCAGCAGGATCTGAAAAAGAGCTGCGTGACGAGATGAGCCGTCTGAGGGTCGAAATGGCCGGTACTGTACAGAACAGTGTGAAACAGCTGGGTGAAATGATATCACAGAATCAGCGGGAAAATACTGATATCCAGAGCAGAAGGCTTTCTGAACTCAACAAACAGCTTATCAATACATCCATGAGCATAGAACAGCGGCTGGAAAATATAAGATTGTCCATGGAGAACAAGGTGACTGCCATGACCGAGGAAAACAACAGGCAGCTTACAGAAATGAGGAACACTGTGGATGAAAAGCTGCAGAAAACTCTGGAAGAGAGGATCGGCAGATCTTTCCGACAGGTAAGCGATACACTTGAACAGGTCACAAGAGGGCTCGGAGAGATGCAGACACTTGCAGCAGGCGTAGGTGATCTTAAGAAGGTACTGTCCAATGTGAAGACAAGGGGCATCGTAGGAGAGATCCAGCTCGGAGCAATACTGGAGCAGATTCTTTCACCGGAGCAGTATGATGAGAATGTTGCTGTAAAAGGCGGAAGTGAGAGAGTTGAATATGCCGTAAAATTTCCGGGAGAGGGAGATATACCGGTTTATCTGCCGATAGACTCAAAATTTCCTGCAGATGCATATACTAATCTTCTGGATGCATATGATACCGGCGACAAGCAGCTTATAAAAACAGCAACAGACGGTTTGAAAAATGCTGTATTGAAGTCAGCTAAGGATATAAGAAACAAATATATAAGTCCTCCGAGGACAACAGAGTTCGCTATAATGTTTCTCCCTTTTGAAGGACTGTATGCGGAAGTGCTCCGTCAGGATATGGTGGAGACTTTGCAGCGTGATTACAGGATAAATATAGCAGGACCTACAACGATGGCAGCTATGCTCAACAGCTTCCAGATGGGATTCAGATCACTTGCACTGCAGAAACAGTCAGGCGAGGTATGGGACACGCTTGCCAAGGTAAGAAATGAATTCGATAAATTCGGTGAAGTGCTGGTAAAGACACAGAATAAGATGGAACAGGCGCAGAAGGATCTGGAAACGCTGGTTGGTGTAAGGACACGAGGTATCCAGAGGGCTCTCAAAAGCGTTTCTGCTACAGGAGAAACAGGAAAAGAAAGTCTTTTTGGAACATTTGATGAGTAAAGGACAGAAATATGAGCATATATGCTATAGGAGATCTGCATCTTTCTTTCTGCCCGACAGTCGATAAACCGATGGATATATACGGATCGGGATGGTATAATCATGCGGAACGCCTGAAAAGGAACTGGTGCGATATGATACGCGATGAAGACACGGTGATCATACCGGGAGATATATCCTGGGGTCTTAAGCTGGAAGAAGCCGGATATGATCTCAGATGGATAGACTCTCTGCCGGGGCGCAAAGTCATGATAAAGGGAAATCATGATCTGTGGTGGAACGGTATAACTAAGCTCAACAGAATGTATGAAAGCATAACCTTTCTACAGAATGATTTTTATTATGCAGAGGGGATTTTCATATGCGGAAGCAGAGGGTGGCTTACTCCCGACAACGATGAGTATGGGACGGATGATGAAAAGATATACAGACGTGAAATGCTTAGGCTTCGCGCTTCTCTCGATAAGGCGGCGGAGTTTCCGGGGTGCAGCGGAGACAGGATACTGGGAGTGCTTCATTATCCTCCGGTTTCGAAGCCGGCAGCTTTTTCGGGATTTCAGCAGATATTTGAGGAATACGGAGTGAAAAGAGTGATTTACGGGCATGTGCATGGTGCAGACGGATTCAGAAATGCCATACAAGGCATGTATCACGGGATTCAGTATCAGCTGGTATCCCTTGACTATCTAAACTGCAGACCTTTGTGCATAAAGCTTTGAGCAGCATCAGGGAGGGAGGAGAGATAATGAATACTGTAGATATCATCATCAAGAAAAGAAACGGCGCAGAGCTTGATGAAGCTGAGATAAGACATATCATTACAGGATATACATCGGGAGAGATCCCTGATTATCAGATGGCGGCATTTCTGATGGCAGTATATTTCAGAGGAATGAGCAGAGCTGAAACAGTGGAAATGACGGACATAATGAGGACTTCCGGAGATGTGGTGGATCTGAGCGGTATCAGAGGCGTAAAAGTGGATAAACATAGCACAGGCGGAGTTGGTGACAAGACTACTCTAATAGTGGGACCGATCGCCGCTGCGTGCGGTATAAGAGTAGCTAAGATGAGCGGAAGAGGGCTTGGATTTACGGGAGGAACTATAGATAAGCTGGAATCCATACCGGGATTCAGGACTGTTCTTGAAGACAGTGAATTCATCGATGACGTCAATGAGCGCGGTATAGCAGTCATAGGTCAGACGAAACATATAGCACCGGCCGATAAGAAGATATATGCATTGAGAGATGTGACCGGGACGGTAGAGAGCCTGAGTCTCATAACATCCAGCATAATGAGCAAAAAGCTTGCGTCAGGATCAGACGCCATACTTCTGGATGTGAAATGCGGCAGCGGAGCATTCATGAAAACCCAGGCCGAAGCTGAAAAACTGGCTGAATTGATGGTAGATATAGGAAAAGCCGGCGGTAAAAAGACGATGGCGGCAATAACATATATGGATCAGCCTTTGGGATGCGCTGTAGGTAATGCCCTGGAAGTAAGAGAGGCGATAGAAGTGCTGAAAGGAACAGGTCCTGATGATATAACGGAACTTTCCGTTAAACTTGCAGGGATGATGATATATATGGGCGATATGGCAGGGTCTGTTGAAGAAGGGACTGAAAAAGCTCGGCAGGCACTGTGTAACGGCAGCGCCCTTGAGAAATTCAGACAGTTTGTAGAAGGTCAGGGAGGAGAACCTGGCATAATCGAAGATGTAAGTCTTCTTCCTTCTGCTGAGTCATCGGCAGATGTCAAAGCGGATAAGGATGGTTACGTATATCATATAGATGCGATGAAGATAGGTATAGCATCTCAGCATACAGGTGCAGGAAGAGAAAAAAAGGAAGACGATATAGATCTTTCGGCTGGTATACTCCTGCATAAAAAGGCAGGAGAAAAGGTGAAAAAGGGTGAAGTCTTGTGTACGATATATGGCAATAGTGTGAAGAAATCCATGAATATATTGGAAGAAGTGCGTGATGCTGTTAAAATAAGCCATATACCTCCTGAGCCATACAGGCTGATAAAAAAAATAATAGATTGAGCAGGCTGACATTATGAAACGTATGATAATTATTATCATGATGATGATCATTGCTGTTATGATCTTTGCATCATGTGGGAAAAAAGAAGAAAAGAAGAGCGATGAAAGCGGATGTGAGATAGCTGTTATATCCGAGACATCAAAATTGAGAGAAGGATCTGTCAGCAAAGAGGCATGGCACAGTGCTGAGCTCTTCGCCAAAAGAAACGATATGACGGCCTGTATATATAGACCTGAGGAAAGTTCAGATGAAGGATATATGGCAGCGATAAAGAAAGCGGTGGATGACGGAGCAGCCATGGTGATACTCTCGGGGAGCAGCTTCGATGTCATAGCATATCAGATGCAGACCAGTTATCCCGATGTCAAGTTTCTGCTGGTGGACGGAGTTTCCCATGACGGGAACGGTAAATATGGTACAGGGGCAAATACTGTAGATGTGATATTTTCAGAAGAAGAAGCCGGATATCTTGCCGGGTATGCTGCAGTTGAGGACGGTTATACAAAGCTGGGCTTCATCGGAGGCGGAGATGCTCCGGCCGTAAAGAGATACGGATACGGTTTTGTGCAGGGCGCAGCTGCAGCTGCGGAAAAGTCAGAGATAAAAGTCGAAATGAAATATATATATGCGGGTTCTTCAGACAATACTGAGGAAAGCCGGGAGCTTGCGGCAGGATGGTATAAGAACGGTACAGAGGTAATATTCGTATGCAGCGGTGATATCACTGAATCAGTAGTAGCCGCAGCAGAAAAAAATCAGGGTATGGTAATAGGAGCAGATGTGGACAAGAGCAGTTTGTCAGATACAGTTATAACTACAGCGGAAAAATGTATCAATGTGGCTGTAGACGATATTCTCGAAAACTATATGAACGAAAAGTTTGTCGGCGGCACTGCCTTCAACTATGCAGCAAAGAATGATGGAGTAGCTCTGGAACTGGAGAATTCAAGGTTCAGCAGCTTCAGCGAAGACGACTATAAAAAGGTTTTCAAAAAACTTAAAAACGGAGATATCGAACTCAAGAAGGATACAAGTGTAAAGGCTGTGTCAGAATTGACGGGAGAATGGATCACTATAAAGGAGACCAGCTATGAAAAGTCAAGGTAAATATCAGAAGAAAATAGAATAAAA
>CALCKF010000070.1 GCA_937966095.1 uncultured Eubacterium sp. | reverse complement strand
TCTTCCTGCGGCCTGAAGCGGCCAGGGATATGTCCCTTATATCATAACTCATATCTTTTCCTTTCAAATATTCAAGCTGCCCCACGGGCAGCTTGTAAAGCATTTTATTCCACTGTAACCGATTTAGCAAGGTTCTTAGGCTTATCTATATTACATCCCCTGTCCTTTGCTACATAATATGCAAAAATCTGCAGAGGTATGACAGCAAGTACCGGAGAAACCTCATCTATACAATACGGTATATATATTACCTCATCAGCTACAGATTCTATTTCCGTTTTTCCTTCTTTAGCTATAGCTATTATTCTTGCTCCACGCGCTTTGATTTCTTCAACGTTTGAAACCATCTTTTCATACAGTGAATCCTGTGTAGCCAGTGCAAATACCAGTGATGATTCTTCCATAAGTGCTATCGTACCATGCTTCAGTTCTCCTGCAGCTATAGCAAATGAATTTATGTACGATATTTCCTTCAACTTAAGGGATCCCTCGAATGATACACCCGAGTCCAGCCCTCTTCCGATGAAAAATACCTGTTCTCTTTTATAATATCTGTCTGCCAGAGCAGCTATCTCATCTTCTTTATTGAGAAGCTCACTGACTTTATCAGGTAGCTGTTTGAGTTCTGACAGTACTGTTTCATAATATCCGTTTTCTATTGTACCCCTGGTTTTACCCATATAAAGTCCTATAAGATACATACATATCAACTGGGTAGTGTATGCTTTTGTAGAAGCTACAGCAATTTCCGGGCCTGCCCATGTATAAAACACATCGTCTGATTCTCTCGCTACAGAGCTTCCTACGACATTGACAACAGAAAGTATCCTTGCCCCTTTCCGCTTTGCTTCTCTCAATGCTGCCAGAGTATCCAGAGTCTCCCCTGACTGGCTTATAGCTATAAAAAGTGTTCTGTTGTCCACAAACGGATCTCTATACCGGAATTCAGATGCTACATCCACTTCTACCGGTATCCTGGCCATTTTCTCTATGACCATCTTCCCCACAAGTCCCGCATGATATGCAGTACCGCATGCCACTATATAGACTTTATTAAAATTCTCTATATCTTCTTTCGTCATAGTTATGCCATCAAGATTTATGCTGTCATCATCATTAATCCTTCGGTTAAGAGTCTCGAATATCCCCTTCGGCTGTTCATGTATCTCCTTCAGCATGAAGTGTTCATATCCTTCCTTTTCTGCAGCATCCGCATCCCATGTTACATGGAAGACTTCTCTGTTTACCTTTTGGCCATTTTCGTCATATATAGTTATCTCATCCTTTGTCAGCACTACTGTTTCATTGTTTTCTATCAGATATACCTCTCTTACATATTTAAGCAGCGCAGGTATATCAGAAGCAATAAAATTGAATCCTTTCCCTATGCCGGCAACAAGAGGTGCATCCTTTCTCACAGCAACTATCTTATCAGGCTCAGCAGCAGCTATGGCACATACAGCATATGCTCCTCGCATTTCAGCAACAGCTTTGTTCACGGCATCCAGGAGATCGCCTTCATAAAAAACACCGATAAGATGAGCTATAACTTCAGAATCAGTTTCAGATCTGAAATGTATATCATGTTCCTTGATGAGCCTTTCCTTGATCTCCTGATAGTTTTCTATTATCCCGTTATGTACGATCGCTATGGAATTATCGCTGTTTGCATGGGGATGTGCATTCAGATCTGACGGAGCTCCATGAGTTGCCCATCTTGTATGACCTATCCCTACGGAACTGTCAAACTCCGGATCTCCTATTATCTTTTCAAGGTTCTTTATCTCCCCCACATGTTTCCTTATTTCTATCCTGCCATTTATCGGCAGAGCAATGCCTGCAGAGTCATATCCTCTGTATTCAAGCCTCTTAAGTCCATCTATTATTTTTTCCTTCGCATGGTCCTTGCCTGCGAATCCAACTATACCGCACATTATATTCTCCTCCTATCCGAATTTCCTGGTGAGAAGCTCTGCAAGCCTGTCTGCAAGATCCGTGATATGATCCACGTCCTGCCCTTCCAGCATTACTCTTACCAGCGGTTCTGTCCCGGAAGGTCTTATCAGTACGCGTCCTTCTCCTTTTACTTCATTTTCCACATCCGCAACAGCCGCCTTTATCTCATCATCATCCATAAACACATCTTTATTTTCATTCTTTACACTTGCATTCCTAAGCACCTGCGGAAATATCTCAATTTCATCGGAAAGCTGGGAGGCTTTCTTTCCCGACATGACAACAGCCTGAAGCAACTGAAGTGAAGAAAGTATCCCGTCACCTGTCGTAGTATGGTTAAGAAATATTATATGTCCAGACTGCTCGCCGCCTATAAGACATCCTGTTTTCATCATGCTTTCCAGCACATACCGGTCTCCGACAGACGTTACATCTACGCTGCAGCCCAGGTTTTTCAGATATTTATGAAATCCTATATTGCTCATAACTGTTGCCGTCACCCTGTTGTCACGAAGACGTCCTGAATCTTTCATCATTTTAGCACATATGCATATCAGCTTATCGCCATCTATTATCCTCCCTTTTTCATCTACAGCGATAAGTCTGTCAGCATCTCCGTCAAAGGCCAGCCCCATAAAAGCGCCCTGCTTTACAACTTCATGCTGAAGTTTCTCAGGGTGCGTAGATCCGCAGTGATCATTTATATTTACACCGTTAGGCTCATTACCGATAACAGTTATATCTGCACCCAGCTGAGAGTAAACTTTTTCAGCCACCTTATATGATGCTCCGTTAGCACAGTCCAGAACCAGTTTTATTCCTCTTATATCTTCATCTATAGTATTCTTAAGAAAATCAGCATATCTATCCTCTGCATCGTCATCTGCCTCCAACGACCTGCCAAGCTTTTCTCCTGTTATATGCTTATTGACATCAATATCTCTCAGTATTATATCCTCGATCTCATCTTCGATTCGGTCATCAAGCTTGAATCCTTCACCATTGAAAAATTTTATGCCATTATATTCAAAAGGATTGTGGGATGCCGAAATAACAACTCCCGCATCCGCCTTATATGCCTTTACAAGATATGCAACTGCCGGAGTGGGCAGCACACCCACCTTTATTACATTTCCTCCCACAGCCAGTATCCCCGCACTGAGGGCATCCTCCAGCATATCGCCTGAAAGGCGTGTATCTTTACCTATAAGCACTACAGGGCGGATCTTATCTCGGCTCAGTGCATACGCACCGGCTTTCCCCAGCTTAAATGCAAGTTCAGGTGTCAGCTCAGAATTAGCTATGCCTCTGACACCGTCAGTCCCAAATAATCTTCCCATACACTTCTCCTTACTTTCTTTATCTGATCTATCTCTATTGGACCGTCTTGAGCTTGACTTTTACACTTACCGTGTCCTCGCCATTATAAAGATATATACCTTCCGGAACGATAAGCTGCACACTGGCTTCGTTAAAATCAGTGCCGGTGATCCCGCTCATATCCAGTACACCGTCAATGCTGTCTATACTGTCTATCATATCCTGGGATCCAAGTACAACAGCACTTTCTACTCCTTTTATTTCATCTATCTCAAATCCGTCCTCGATATCACGAGTCGATATCTCTACATCTACAGTCTTTACTGTCAGTGTACGAATCAATGCCCGTATGTTTTCACTGTTCTCTATGGTGACACCTTCCACCTTTTCTCCGTTTTCATCTACCGCAACAGCGGATACATATACCCATCTGCTTTCATATTCAGTAGATCTTTTAGAAGATACATTGCCACGTACTTCAGATACTTTTTCGACAGCACTTCGGCTTCCTGTCACACTTATAGTCTCAGGATCCGTCGCTATAATCCACGGTATCTTTTCACCATCTTTAGCAACTATTTTATCCTTTTCTATGAACTCAACATTCAGAGGCTTTTCCTCCTCTGCCAGATCTTCGACTTTAACAGTAAGATATTCTTCAGCAATATTCTCCAGGCTTATCCCATCAGGAGTATTTACTATTATCTCCATTTTATTTTTGCCTTTCTTACAGGATGAAACATCGATATATGCTGTAAGCCCCGTCTTGTTTATCTCATTGACTTCCGACCGTTTTCCCTTTATGACGGCAGTCGTTGTCATATTGTCTCCTACCACTGCTGCAAGACCTTCTTCTGCCAATATATCCTCATTGGTATAAGATATATGTACATCCACTTTTCCTCTTTTTTCCGGATCCACCTCTCCCATTACATACGCCCAGAGCAAAATAGCCGCTATGAGGGAAATTATTCTCAGAAATGTCTTGCTGTTAAACATCTTTCTTCCCCCTTATCATGTTCATTATCCTCGGTATTATGGACATTGTGCCTTTATTCTCCTCAACATTGAAATACATATTGAGCAGAGTTTTTTCCACTGTCTTGATATCAAGAAACCTCGATAACTGGCCTTCGCTGGCCATGGATATTATTCCGGTCTCTTCAGACACTATTATCGTAAGAGCATCAGAATTTTCCGTTATTCCGATCCCTGCTCTGTGTCTGGTCCCAAGCTCTTTACCTATAATATTGCTTCTTGTAAGAGGAAGCACACAACCCGCGGCATAAACACGATCATTGCGTATGATAACAGCTCCGTCATGGAGAGGAGCGCCTTCGTAAAAAATATTCTCCAGTATTTCCTCAGATATCTGTGCATCGACTATAGTACCGCTTTCCATTATATCTGAGAGGGATATCTCATTTTCAAAAACTATCAGTGCTCCCACTCTGTCCTTTGAAAAATTTTCTATCGCTCTGACTATATGGGCAGTAATCTGCTTACCTTTCTCTTTATCTACACGCCGAAGAGGCGCTTTGAAAAATTTGCTCCTTCCCATATACTCCAATGCACGCCTAAGCTCCGGCTGAAATACTACGAGCACTGCTACAGCTCCCAGAGCTACAGTGCCTTTCAGCAGCCAGTTTATAGTGTGCAGATTCAGAGCACCCGAAACAAAAGTAGCCACCACCAGCAGCAACACACCTTTCATGAGCTGCTGCGCCCTTGTCTGCTTTATAAGACCGAGTATTTTATAAATAACAAAAGCCACGATAAGTATATCTATGACATCTGTTATCCCTATTCCAGAAAATATATTTTTAAAAAATTCCTGCATTTATCCGCTCCCGGTTTCAAATAGATACTCCATTATATTCTACAAAAAACAAGCATTATTTTCAATAGTATTACCAATAAAACACTTACCTTTCACACTGTAGCTACATTTATCATCTATCTCTTTTTATATGCTAAAAGCGGAGCAAAATGCTCCGCCGTGATCTTTTTTATTATCAATATTTTCAATATGTCGTTTCCAGAAGACCATATGCCTGGTCATTTCTTCTGTATACTACATTGACAGAATCGGTTTCCATATTGAGAAAAACAAAGAAATTATGAGCAAGAAGCTCCATCTGCACGATTGCCTCGTCTACTGTCATAGGTACAAGTTCAAATTTCTTTTTCTTTACTATTTGTATTTCTTCCTGCTCTTCAGCTTCCGGAAGTTCCGCAAACGTGAAATCTTTGTTCCCCTTGTATTTTTTCTGAAGCTTGCTCTTGAATTTTGACATCTGGCTTGAGAGCTTGTCGATAACACCATCTACAGCATCATACGGATCTCCCGCTTTTACTTCTGCTCTGAATATAGTGCCTTTGGCATTTATAGTGGCTTCAACTTTATATCCGCCCTTTTCTTTTATAGTCATTATATTTCCGGTGATTTCATTGGAAAAATACTTGTCAAGCTTCTGGAATTTTTTCTCTATCACCTCTTTCAGCTTATCGCTCGGATTATAGTTTTTACCGCTTATATTTGTCTTCATACTAACAACCTCCTTTGCAGCCTTAAAACATTACGGCCTTTTTCCAAGTATACCATATATTGTATTTATGTGCATTGTTTTTTTATATATTCACAGAAAAATCTGAAAAAACACACACATTCTCTCTTTTTATACATCACACAATATCCGCTAACATATCGGCAAAATCGCGTGCGTGATTTTCCTTTTCACTATCCATGAATTCATGATCATATCCTGTATGTCTTTCTGCCAGCATAGAAATATATTTGAGCTTTGAATGACGACAGTATCTCTTTACACCCTCATTCCAGAGCTCTGCTCCTTTTTCCGGTCTGTATCCGCATGTAGTTATTACAGCAAGGCTTTTCCCTTCCCAAAGTGAAGGTCCTGCTTTTTTTCCATAATATTTGTTCATTCCGTATGCCAGACGATCCATCACTATCTTCATAGGCGGTGTGCAGTACCATGAATATATAGGTGACGCAAGGACTATAATGCTGCTTTCCATTACTTCCGCAAATATCTTCTCCATATCATCCTTTATGACACATCCCATACCGCTGAAATCATCCTGACACACCCGGCATCCTGTACATGGAGCGATATCCATATCCGGCAGCCACAGGTCACTGTATGATACACCTCTTTCTGCCAGTCTTTTTTCAAAAGCTCTTGTAAGAGCTGCCGTATTACCGTTTTTTCTGGGACCTCCCTGCAAAACACATATTATAGACATTTCCTTCTCCTTACAACAAATCATAATAAAATACAAACAGCATATACATATGGCTCAGCTGACCTGATCTTTGCCCCCACACCTGCCTTTATCTGAATTTTTCAGAGGACTTACTTCTAAACTACGCCATGATCACTGCCGCCCTGCGGATCAGCTTACGTGGGACCTTTCGCCCGTAGTTGGCCTGGCCTTTCAATCACAGACCTGAGCCATATGTATATGCTGTTATATATCAGGCTTTCTGTTTCCCCCGGATGCCAGAACAAGCAGATATATCTTTTCAGCCCCCGTTTCCGACAGCTTCCTGCTGCATGCATCTGCAGTCGCTCCCGTAGTATATATATCGTCTACGAGCAGAACACTTTTTCCCTTCACCCCGCTCTCTTTCGAAGGATAGATGACAAAAGCATCTCTAAGAGCTTCCTGCCGCTGTACAGGTGTCATACCACTCAAAGGCAGCGTATCTTTTTTCCTCAAAAGAATACTTGCATCCGCCGGAACACCCGTCCTGCAGGAAAGCCTCTCTGCCATCAGTCGAGCCTGATCATATCCTCTTTTCCTGAGTTTTTTCCTGCTTATCGGTACAGGTATTATAACATCTATACACAGATTTTCACAAGATATCCTGTCATAAAGAATATCTCCGAATTTTTCGGCGAGATATCCTCTGCCGTTATATTTAAGATCAAGTATAAGCTGACGCTCATACAATCCATACGTAAGACAGCTGTATCCCTTAGTAAAATAATGATCATACATAAGACAGTCATAGCAGAGCTTTCCCATATAATGTCCGGACAGCTGCTTGCCGCATTTTTCACATGTCATTTCATCTATCCAGTGAAGTTTTCTTATGCATCTGTCACACAGTGAATAGGGTCTCGTACCATCTATCATGCTGCCGCAGCTTATACAATATATATTCGATGGAAAAGCCGCTTCACTTATCAGATTTTTCAAACTGCTCCATGTATCTTTTCTCATAAATCACCCCTTATTTCCATAAGCCTTTTGAGTCTGATACCTAATCCGGAAAATCTCTCATTTATCCTGTCGTTGTCCACCATACCATCAAGCTTACTCTCAGAACCTACAAGAACTACAGCTTTTTTACCCCTGGTAACAGCGGTATAAAGCAGATTCCTGGTAGCCAGCATCGGAGGAAACCAGCTTACAGGCATTATCACTATAGGAAATTCACTTCCCTGACTTTTATGAACCGTTACTGCATACGCCAGCTCCAGCTCGTCCAGCTGACTGAACGGATATGTCACATACTTGACCTCATCATATATGACTGTTATCTCACCGAACTCCCGATCGATCCTGTGTATAGAACCTACATCTCCGTTAAAAACTCCTTCTCCTTCCGTAAAATCCTCAAGGTTTTTCCATGTAAGCTGATAATTGTTCTTTATCTGCATAACCTTATCCCCTTCACGAAAGATCCTGTCTCCGAAAGATTTCTCTTCCAGCCCTTCTTTTGGCGGATTCAAGACCGCCTGAAGCTCCCTATTCATATTGATGCTTCCAAGCAGCCCTTTTCTGACCGGGGTCAGTATCTGTATATCCGCCTCAGGAGATATGTCTCTATAATACTCAGGCAGCCTTCTGGCACACAGTTCTTTTATAGTTGCCAGCATTTCCTTTTCTGTTCCTCTGCGCAGCAGGAAAAAGTCTTTGTCCTTTGCATTGAAGTCAGGGTATTCGCCCTTATTTATACGGTGAGCATTTACAACGATCATGCTTTCCTTTGCCTGCCTGAATATTTCTGTCAGCTTCGTACAGCAGATATATTCGCTGTCTATTATATCCCTGAGAACGTTTCCTGCTCCAACTGAAGGAAGCTGATCCGCATCACCGACCAATATCAGCCTTGTCCCTGGCTTTATAGCGCTGACAAGACCATTCATCAGCATGAGGTCTATCATTGAAGCCTCATCGATTATCACCGCGTCATAATCAAGAGGATCCTCTTTCGTCTTTCCGAAACACATCATATTTTCATTTTCAGAGTAATAATACTCAAGCAGCCTGTGTATTGTGGAAGCATAATGCTTCGATGTTTCGGTTATGCGTTTTGCTGCCCTGCCGGTCGGTGCGGCTATAGCTGTTTTAAGACCGCTTTCTTCCAGTATGTTTATTATAGTGTTTATTATAGTTGTCTTGCCTGTTCCCGGACCTCCTGTTATGACAGAAACTCCCATATTGAGCGATGTCCTGACGGCATTCTTCTGATTTTCAGACAGATATATACCGGTGGTATGCTCTGTCCTTGTTATAAAACTATCCAGATCCCCATCTATCGGTTTCAGTGTCGAGCCTTCTATTTGTGCAAGACACCTGCATACATTCTGCTCAGCCATATAATACGACATAAGAAAAACCACATTCCTGTTCTCAAGATTTTCCATATGTATATCTCCCGAAAACACCATAGTCTCCAGTTCCTCTTCTATAAGCTCTATAGATACATCCAGCATCTGTCCTGTTTTTTCACACAGCATCGCTTCAGGGAGGAATGTGTTACCCTCACCTGCAAAGTATGATAAAGTAAACTTTATCCCGCACCTTATCCTGAAAGGATCTTCACGGCTTATTCCCATTTTTTCAGCGATCTTATCCGCCTTCCTGAATCCTATGCCGAATATGTCATCTACAAGTCTGTAAGGGTTTTCCTCCAGAGCCTTCACCGTATCATCTCCGTAGACATGATAAAGTTTCATGGCATTTTCCGCACTGATACCATATCTTTGAGTGTAGAGCACTATATTGGCAAATTCACGCTGTTTTCCGAAAGCTTCTGATATTTTTCCGGCTGTTTTTTCTCCTATTCCAGGTATCTCTGTAAGTCTGTCCGGCTCTTTTTCGATTATATCAAGAGTATTTTCTCCAAATCTCGACACTATGGCAGCCGCTGTTTTACGACCTATTCCCTTCATAGCTCCTGAAGCAAGAAACTCCTGTATTCCGTCAATTGTCGAAGGCATAACCTCATCAAAACTTTTTACAGAAAACTGCTCCCCGTATACAGGATGAATGATAAACTCCCCTCTCAGGTCATATGACCTGCCTACTGCTGCAGAGGGTATATTGCCGACCACAGTAAAAGCCTCGGTTTCAGTTTCAAAAACGGCTACAGTGTAGCCGTTCCTGTCGTTATAAAAAATCATTTCGGATAAAGTCCCGTGTTTTTCTTCCAACATGATACAAATTTCCTACCATTCAGTGCTTCTGTACAGATTGCGGTTATCCAGAGTCCATACTCTGTCACTGAAGGATCCGGGCTCCGTCTTACTTAAAGCTTCCTGCATATCAAACATCTTCGCATCTATCATATCCAGATAATGAAGCATTTCGGCCTCCGGAAACAGCGGCTTTTTAGGACTGCCGAATTCCGGTTCATAATGATGAGATATCACCATATGCTCCAGCATTACCGCTTTCTCTCTAGGTATATCCAGTTCATCAGAAAGTCTGTCGATAGTCCTTACACCCTGTACGAGATGCCCCAGCATCTTGCCTTCAAAAGAGTATCCTGAAGATATCCCCAGCTCGTTGGCATCTATCTCGTTTATCTTTTCCATGTCATGGAGTATTACTCCAGCCATGACAAGCTCTTCATTCAGATTTGTATATACCTGGCATGCTTTTTCCGCCATCATCAGCATTCTTTTGATATGATAAAGAAGTCCCGCCATTTCAGCATGGTGATTTTTCTGTGCCGCAGGATAATACATCAGTTTTTCTCTGTTATCTTCAAGCTGACGCATGCATATATTTCTGAGATCTTTATCCTTGAATGAACACGCTTTTCCATATATATATCCGTACATCTCCTCTGCATCTTCAGGAGCAGCCTTAATATAGTCACTCATCACTATATCGTCCTCAGCAGAGGTCTGCCTTATACGGATTACTCTGAGTTGTTTCATACCGTTCCATTCAGTTACAGTCGCCTTTACTTTTATAACCGTCCCTTCTTTTATCTTCTCAAGACCCGGCATCTCCTCGTCAGCGATATCCCATTTTTTTGCAGATATCTCGCCCGTGGAATCAGCCAGCAAAAGATCAAGATATGCTTTTCTGTTGGAGCCTACTTTTACAGCGACCGTTTTTACCAGAAAATATGATATCAGTTCCTGCCCTGTCCTTATGTCACATATATATATATCTTTCATCGTTGTTACCCTCTCTTTACGGCTGTTTTTCTACGCTTCTGTGATCTGATTATATCACCCGCTCATATCAGCTGTCAATTTTTTCCTTTTATTGCTTTCTTAAAACTATCGTTGTTTATAAATAACTATCTGTCATATACTTTACCATATATTTTCCTGTTTTGATACTTTTTGTGGCATGATACCATATAATAAATTACAGAATATTTTCAACATCTTCTAAACCTTGATACGCGACTTTCAATCTGGTAGAATGGTACTGTCTTGTTATTATGTTAACAATTATTGGCAGGAAATCCAAATCCCTGTCGTGACAAATGCTTTTTCTAATGTTTACTTAAAGGAGGATGTGTGATATGGATTTTGCAGATAAAATCTTAAAGAGCAATGCTGTTTTCACCGTATGTGATCCGGAGCCCTTCAAAGGCGGAGTTGCAATAAAAGGCAACAGGATCCTGGATGTATTGAAAGGTGATGATATAGACAGATACATATCGGATAAAACGGAAGTATACGATTACGGTGACAATTTAATAATGCCGGGATTCATAGACGGACACGACCATCTATGGTGGGGCGCTGTTGCAGACAGTGATCATATGGTGGATATAACGGCTTCAAAATCTGAAGAGGAAGCTGTCCAAATGATTAAGGAATACGCCCAGAAGCATCCTGAAGAAAAAAGAATCAGAGGATTCGGATGGTTTCCTGCCAACTGGAACGATGCACCTCTGCCTACAAAAACCAGTCTTGACGAAGCAGTTCCGGACAGACCTGCATACATGAACTGTGCAGATGCTCATACAGGATGGTTCAACAGCCTTGCTCTCGAAGAGTCTGGCTATTCCCCGGATATGAAGCTTGATGCCGGATATCTTGGAACATTTGATAACGGTGAGCTTAACGGACTCGTATATGAACCCGATGCCCTTGCCTACGGCTGGGAAAACCTGTATGATTTTCCTCCTGATCAGATAAAAGATATAATAAGAAATTTCATGAAGGGCCTTGCTTCACAGGGCGTTACCTCCCTCAGTGAAATGAGTGCTGATGAGTACAAAGATTTCTATTATAACCGATATAAGGTTTTCAAGGAAATGGACGATGACGGGGAACTCACCAGCAGGATACACGTATATACGAATCTCATGGGGCATACGGACTTCACCACTGCTCAAAAATGGAAAAAGGAATTCTGGTCAGACAAGTTCAGAGTATGTGGGTTGAAAGGTTTCCTTGACGGGGTCACATCCACATATACGGGGCTCTTGCTTGAACCTTACGCAGACAGGCCTGATACATGCGGAGAAGGAGTGCCTCTTGCCACACAGGAAGATCTCAATGCCAGCGTAGCAGCGGGGAATGCAGCCGGTCTGCCAGTCCGCATACATGCGATCGGTGACGCTGCTGTAAGAATGGCTCTGGATGCTTATGAAGAATCTATAAAAATCAACGGCAGCCACGGGCTCCCTAATACTGTAGAACATATAGAAACCATAGATGCTTCAGATATCCCGAGATTCAAGGAGCTGAATGTTATAGCCTCCATGCAGGGTGAGCACCTGCCACAGGAATATAATGAAAAGGTAACAAGACTAGGCGAAGAACGATGCCAGCTGGAATGGGCCTTCAGATCCATATTGGATTCAGGTGCAACACTTGCATTCGGTACAGATTTCCCTGTAGTCCGTTACAATCAATTTGTCGGAATATGGGCGTCAGTTACAAGGAAAAACTACGACGGCACACCTGCAGGAGTCAAGAATGGTCAAAACATAACTGTGGCTGAAGCACTTACTGCCAATACTCTGGGATCCGCAAAGGTATACAGCAGAGAAAATGAGCTGGGCACACTGGAACCCGGCAAACTGGCCGATGTCATAGTAATCGACAGGAATCTTTTTACCGTTCCGGAAGACGATATAAGAGATGCAAAAATACTTCTCACAGTTATGGACGGCAATATCACATATAAAGCCTGATATATTTCGATTAAAAGAAACCGGTATGGCTAAAAAGTCATACCGGTTTCTTTTTCAGTGCATTTCATCTGTTTCATCACATATATCATTAATAGGTCGAATCCTGAACCTTGCGATTCCGTTTATATCGCCTAAAATATATAATGAATACCCCTGTACATGTATTCGTTATATTAATATACCATAAAAAATATCATTTGCCATCACCCGTTCAGTATGCTAATACGGGTGATATGCATAATATGTTTATAACTATCTTTTCTGTTCTTGATTCCATTTTATCCGTTTCTCAAGTCACATCTATAACTGTAAATTTATAAATACTGTTCGCAGCTCCGAACATTTCCTTTTTAATATTTCATTTTTCCTGTCCGTCACCATTCAGATGACTATCCATGCATATACTAGATAAAATAGAAAAGCCCGCAATCAATGCGGGCTTTTTATATCGTTCGTTA
>CALCKF010000069.1 GCA_937966095.1 uncultured Eubacterium sp. | reverse complement strand
TGCCAGCCTGTCACGCTGGAGGTCGACGGTTCGAGCCCGTTCCGGATCGCCAAATATTATTGGGAGGAAACTCCCGTCAGGGCGACATAGCCAAGTGGTAAGGCAGAGGTCTGCAAAACCTTTATTCCCCGGTTCAAATCCGGGTGTCGCCTCCAGTTTTTTTTTGGATCATATGCATGATCGTTATATGGTGGGTATAGTCAAGTGGTTAAGACAGCGGGTTGTGGCTCCGTTATGCGTGGGTTCGAATCCCACTATCCACCCCATTACGATTTCATGATCCGGATATGAAAAATCAAGATGTTGGGGTATCGCCAAGCGGTAAGGCAACGGATTCTGATTCCGTCATGCGCAGGTTCGAATCCTGCTACCCTAGCCAGAAAAGACCAGGATGAAAAGATCATTCTGGTCTTTTATTATGATGCAGTTTGGTAGTATAATATTAAAATATGAAAGGACAGGCTTTCAGCAGCTGCAAAAACCAAGTCTTAATGAACGGGGGTAGATCTGCACTTGAATATCACAAACAGCGAGGCACAGATGTCAGAAAGCTTCAGAGTAGGAGCATTACTGGCTTTTTCCGGAGGAATATTGGATGCATATACATATCTTTGCAGAGGAGGTGTGTTTGCAAATGCGCAGACGGGGAATATAGTTCTTGTAGGTATAAATGCGGCTCAGGGGAAATGGACAGGAGCTTTGTCGGCCATGATACCGGTAATGGCATTTATGACAGGCATATTGATAACTGCATTAATGAGAAAAAGATTCAAGACCGAAGATGCTCATGTACTGCATTGGCGTCATCTCATGCTGATATTTGAGATGGGACTGTTGGCGGTGATAGCCTTTTTCCCTGTGGGGTGGATGGATCACATGGTAAACGTAATAGTTTCTTTTGTGTGCTCGATGCAGGTGCAGACATTCAGAAAGATCCACGGCTATTCCTTTGCGTCTACGATGTGTACCGGGAACCTCAGGAACGGAACGGAAGCTCTGTGCAGATATATAGGTACGGGAAACGCCGATGAGAGGCGCAGGTGTTTATATTCATATGGTGT
Organism: uncultured Eubacterium sp.; assembly: GCA_937966095.1. Classification (GTDB taxonomy): domain Bacteria; phylum Bacillota; class Clostridia; order Peptostreptococcales; family Anaerovoracaceae; genus Lentihominibacter. The sequence goes on along the minus strand of CALCKF010000069.1, from coordinate 42,095 downwards.
GATACTGTTTTTTGTGCTGGGAGCTGTTGCCGGCGCTCTGTGTTCGTCAAGAGTGCCTGTATTAACTATACCCCTTGCGATACTGATGTATATAGCGGCATTCATACTTATGGTCAGATGGGATTCTCTGAAACAAAACACGGGTGACAGCCGATAGATATCAGTGCAGATATTGCTGTAAATAAAAAGTCATTTCCTGATATCGCCTCTGTCTGTAACTATCCGGTATCCCATAGAACGCATTTTGGTGTCAAGATCTCTTATGCACTGGGCAGATTCACTTCCAAAAGACAGTTTGTTATCGTACAGTTCATATTTTTTTCTTATAGAAAAAGGAGACAGGTTAGGCATTATGACATTGGCTCCTGACTGTATACCGCGTTCTCTGCCGTCCGGATCTATAGTTGCCAGCGCAGTTGTGGAGGGGAGAAGTATGGGAGGATGTATTAGCCTGATAACGGAAAGCAGATAACATGTCAGTTCTGCAGTACCGGCAGGCTCGTTTGCAAACGGAGTATCCTTGTGGGGTATAAAAGGACCTATTCCACACATATCAGGGCGGAAGTCCTGGATGAACTTGAGATCTTCTGCCAGCATGGCATATGTCTGGAAAGGCGATCCCACCATAAATCCGCAGCCTACCTGATAACCTGTGTCTTTTAGATGGCTGAGGCAGTCCATGCGATGCCGGAATGACATTTCCGATGGATGAAGTTTGCTGTAGTGTTCTTTATCTGCTGTTTCATGCCTCAGAAGATATCTGTCAGCCCCGGCCTCTTTCAGCGACCTGTAACTTTCTAGGCTGCGTTCTCCAAGAGAAAGCGTGACCGCACATTCCGGATACCGTTTTTTTATTTCCCTGATCAGATCACATAGTATACTGTCAGTATAGTAGCCGTCTTCGCCGCCCTGCATAACGAATGTTCTGTAGCCAAGAGAATATCCCTCGTCTACGCATTCCAAGATTTCAGCAGAAGAGAGCCTGTATCTGTCACAGGATGTGTTGCTTTTTCTTATCCCGCAGTACAGGCAGTCATTCCTGCATATATTGCTTATTTCTATAAGACCTCGCAGGAAAACCGTATTGCCGTATATCTTCGCTCTTGCTTCACAAGCCAGGTGGGCAAGGTATGAAGCCGCGGAATCATTACGGTTGGCTATGATGTATTCATAATCACCGAGATCAAGGGTATGGCCTGAAGCCAGCCGGTCTATCAGTGAAAAAAGTCTGTCGGTCATTTATGGCCTCCTGTAAAAATATGTGTCGATTGATCATCCAGATAATTATATAATAGCTTTATCATAAAAACAACCAAGCCGGTCAGTTTTGCGAAAACCATAAAAGATATGTCATATGTATAGTAATAAAAGTGTGAATATGGTACAATTATTAACGCTGATATTATAATACCGATCCCGTTTATATATGGGATTTTATCATTGAAAAAAAGTAAGGACAGATGGATTTTATGCTTAAGAAGACAAAGATAGTATGTACACTCGGACCTGCAAGCAGAGATGCCGACACGATGGAAGCGATGCTTAAGGCGGGAATGAATGTAGCAAGATTGAATTTTTCTCATGGAACACATGAGGAACACAAAAAAACGATAGAGACGTTCAGAAGAGTAAGGGATAAACTGAATATGCCTGCTGCAGTACTTCTCGATACAAAAGGACCTGAAATCAGACTGGGCGATTTTGTAAACGGAAGCGAAACATTGAATCCCGGAGAGAGATTTATATTGACTTCAGAGAACTGTATGGGCACGTCAGAAAAGGCAGGTGTTACATATAAAGCATTGCCGTCTCAGGTGGAGAGGGGAACGAAAATCCTGATAGATGACGGCAGGATAAGGCTGGAAGTGGTCGAAACGACGGATACCGATATTGTATGTGATGTGGTTGACGGAGGCAAGATAAGCAGCAGAAAGGGTGTCAATATCCCTAACAAGTCTCTTGATCTTGCATATATAAGCGATGCTGACAGAAGTGATATACTGTTCGGTATAGAGATGGACGTGGATTATGTCGCGGCATCGTTTGTACGACGAGGAAGTGATGTAGAAGAACTCAGAACGCTGCTTAATAATAACGGCGGAGAGAAGATCAAGATAATTTCAAAAATCGAAAATACTGAAGGAATAGAGAATTTCGATGATATCCTAAAGCTGTCAGATGGTATAATGATAGCAAGGGGCGATATGGGTGTGGAAGTGGATTTTGAAAAACTGCCGGGTATCCAGAAGAAATTTATAAAATGGTGCTGTAAGGAAGGTAAACCGGTGATCACGGCGACGCAGATGCTGGAATCCATGACATCCAATCCTATGCCTACCAGAGCCGAGATAACAGATGTGGCCAATGCGATATTTGACGGCACTTCGGCCATCATGCTGTCAGGTGAAAGTGCTGCAGGCATGTATCCTGTTGAGACTGTAGAGGCAATGGCTAAGATAGCATGTCAGGCCGAAAAGGATGCCGAAGAAGTGAATCAGTATAAATTCCTTGAAGTCGAGGCGGATGAGCGTGATATTTCAAATGCAATAGGTCATGCGGCATGCACTACGGCAGAGGATATAAATGCAAGGGCGATAATTGCGGTGACTACATCGGGGTATACGGCGGAGATGATGTCAAAATACAGACCTACGGAGCCTATAATAGCAGCTACTCCCGTCAAGAAGACGTATCATCAGCAGGCACTGACAAGAGGCGTTTTTCCGATACTGAACAATCAGAGAAGTGATTGGAACGAACTCATGGACGAAGCCGCTGATGCCGCAAAGAAAGCCGGATTTATAAAAAGCGGAGACAGTGTTGTGTTCAGTGCCGGGATGCCTCTGCAGGTATCAGGGACAACTAACCTGATAATGGTGAAGATCATTGAATAGATATAATGATAAAGAAAACCTGATGTCACTTAAGACATCAGGTTTTGATAATGTTGAAACAAATGGAACCGCTGCAGGATTATTCTTCCGGAGCAGCCTCTGCTTCTGCCGCTTTCTGAGCCAGTACCTTTTCGTATTCTTCGAAAATCGCATCTCTTATCTTGTTTCTGGTCTCTGAAACGAGCGGGTGGGCGATATCCCGGAAGTCACCTTCGCCCATTTTCCTGCTAGGCATTGCGATGAACAGACCGTTCTGTCCTTCGATAATCTTTATGTCGTGTACGACGAATTCATCATCAAAAGTAATGGAAACGACTGCTTTCATCTTGTTCTCATCGTTAAGCTTCCGAATTCTTACATCAGTAATGTTCATGTGTAGTACCGCCTTTCGTGCCATGATAATAATATGGTATAAATCCAATATAAATTAGTACTATTATATAATAGAATAAAAATATAAACAAGCGTTTTTTAAAAAATCTGAAAATTAGATATGATTTCTACGGATTTGCTGTTCTCATCCACATTTCCCAGATAAACTATGGGAAAATAGTCCTTTACTTTTTTCTTTTTTGGTTCGATATTGACTATGGCTGCCCCTATGCCTACAACCTGTATGTCGACTTCCGAAAGTATTTCCTCTATACCTTTGATACTTCCTCCTCCCCGCATGAAATCATCTATTATCAAAGCTTTTGATCCGGGAGAGGCGGCCCTTTTGGATATAGACATTTTCTGAAGACGTTCCGATGAGCCCGGGAAATAATTTATGCTGACGGTTGCGCCTTCCGATATCTTGGTTTCACGGCGGACTACTATGACAGGAAGATTCAGCAGATGGGCCGTCATGAAAGCAAGGGGTATGCCTTTTGTTTCTATGGTGGCTACATAGTCGGCCCCTGATTCTCTGAACTTCTTTGCAAATATCTGAGCCATTCCTTTAACTATGGAAGGATTGTACATTATATCCGAGGTATAAAGGAAACCGCCCCCAAGTATACGGTTTTCCTCTTTCAGCAGTGTACAGAGATCCTCCTGCACTTTTCTTGCTTTTTCGGGTGAGATGTCAGGGACATATCTGACTCCTCCGGATGCACCGGGTATGGTTTCTATATAACCGTATCCCAGCGCTCTGACCGCTTCTTTTGCGGCCGTTATATCCTCACTGATACTGGATTTCGCAGCAGAAAATTTATCACAGAAATATTTTAGCCCGAAAATCTGATGCGGCGCTTCGGTAAGTGTCTGGCATATGGCGCCCACTCTATGACTTCTTTTCATTTATCACCTCTGAACAACGAACGATTTCTTCAGACAATCATAATACCATTCGTTTTTTTTGTCAAATGTGTTTTTTTTTAATTAAAACGCATTTTTAAGAGCAAATATGATATAATCGTTATATCTATAATCAGGGAGGCGTTTGAATGATTGATTTGCCGAATTACAAGAGGATCCACTGCATAGGGATAGGCGGCATCGGGCTTTCTGCAATAGCGGAGATCCTGCTGTCCAGAGGTTATGAGGTTTCCGGATCCGATATGAGAGAAAGTGAAATAACTGAAAGGCTCATAAACGAAGGAGCTAACATATATTTAGGCCATAGAGCGAAAAATGTGGAAAATGCAGAGCTGGTAATATATTCTTCCGCAATAGGTGCGGACAACCCTGAGCTTGCAAGAGCCAATGAGCTGGGTATACCTGCCATAACAAGGGCTCAGGCTCTGGGGACGCTGATGGGAGAGTATGAAAACAGCATAGCTGTTTCCGGCACCCATGGAAAGACCACAACGACTTCTATGGTTTCTTTGATTCTGAAAGATGCAGGGAAAGAGCCTACTGTTCTGGTAGGAGGCAATCTAAGTGATATAAATGGTAATGTATATATAGGCAGGAGCACGTATTTTGTGACGGAAGCATGTGAATATATGGACAGCTTCCTGAACCTGAAGCCGAAGATAGAGATAATACTTAATATAGATTCCGATCATCTGGATTATTTCAAAGATGTGGAGCATATAGCCAAGTCGTTTGATAAATTTGCCAGACTTGTGCCTGAAGATGGAGTGGTTATAGCATATGATGCAAATCCTTTTGTTAAGAGTGTCGTTGAAGATCTTCCGAATGTGGTCACTTTCGGTATGAATGAAAGCTGTGATTACTATGCTTCTGATGTGGCATTTGATAATGACGGCATGCCGAGCTTTACCGTGAATCATGGCGGTGCGGATCTGGGACGTGTGAATCTTTCCGTTCCGGGGGAACATAATATCCTGAATGCCCTTTCGGCATTCGCATGCAGTCATATACTGGGCGTAGAGGTTGACCAGATCATAAACACACTGGAAAGATACACGGGTATACAAAGACGATTTGACATACTTGGAAAAACATCGAACAATATCAAGATAGTGGATGATTATGCGCATCATCCGACGGAAATAAAAGCCACTCTGGCAGCGGTAAAAAACATGAAGCACAATAATCTGTGGTGCCTGTTCCAGCCTCACACCTATACAAGGACAATGGCACTCATAGATGATTTTGCCACAGCCTTCAAGGAGGCGGACAAGGTGGTATTGGCAGAGATTTACGCGGCAAGAGAAAAGAATATATATAAGATAAGCTCAAAAAATCTGATGAACAGGATAAAGGAAGAGGATCCTGATAAGGATGTCTACTTTTTTAAGGACTTTGAGGAAATCGCAAATTTTGTGTACAACAATGCCGAGGAAGGCGACCTTGTCATAACTATGGGTGCAGGAGATATTTACAAAGTCGGCGAGATGATACTGGAAAAAGACAGAAAATTTTAAGGAGAGTTTTATGGATATAAATGAATACGAAGCCATTGAAAAAAAGCGTATAGAAAGGAATCTGGCATATATGGAGGCCGGAGTGAATTTCATTGATCTGAAGATGGCTTATATCGATGAAGGTGTGGAGATAGGGCCCGGAACTACCATATATCCTTGCGCAGTCATTGAAGGAAAAGTGAAAATCGGAAAGAACTGTGTAATAGGACAGAATACGAGGATAAAGGATTCCGTTATTGGAGACGGGACATCTGTACAGAGCTCCGTCATAATAGAAAGCACCGTTGGGAACGATACCTCGATAGGTCCGTTTGCATATCTGAGGCCGAACAGTGAGGTCGGAAACGGATGCAAAGTGGGAGATTTTGTGGAGATAAAGAATTCCAGGCTTGGTGATGGTGCCAAGGCGGCCCATCTTACATATGTGGGAGATTCGGACATCGGCAGACGTGTGAATCTTGGATGTGGTGTCGTGTTCGTAAATTACGACGGAAGTAAAAAATACCGTTCTGTAGTTGAGGACGATGCTTTTATAGGATGCAATGTAAATCTGGTTTCGCCTGTTACCGTAGGAGAGAGTGCATATATAGCGGCGGGCAGTACAGTCACAGGTGATGTGCCGGGAGGTGCCCTTTATGTAGCAAGAGCGAGAGGCAGATCTATGGAAGGCTGGGTCGAGAAAAGAGGCATACTGAAGAGATAACGTTGGTAAACAGAAAGTAGAGGTAGGAGAAACAAATGAAAAACAGTGTATTTTCGAACTACAAAGTATTTGCAGGGAACTCTCATTTGGAATTGGCAGAGGAAATTTCTTCGATAATGGGTAAACCTCTTGGAAGGGCTACCGTAAATAAGTTCAGCGATGGTGAAATATCGGTCAATCTCTGGGAAACGGTAAGAGGTTCAGACTGTTACATAGTCCAGTCCACATGTGAACCTGTAAATGATAATCTCATGGAGCTTCTTATAATGATAGATGCAATGAAACGGGCCTCGGCAGGAAGGATAAATGCGGTCATCCCTTATTACGGATATGCCAGACAGGATAGAAAAGCGAAGGCCAGAGATCCGATCACAGCAAAACTGGTAGCGAACCTCCTGGTAGCGTCCGGTGCTGACCGGGTATTGACTATGGATCTTCATGCTGCGCAGATACAGGGATATTTTGATATACCTGTCGATCACCTTGTAGGCATGCCTATACTGGCCAGATATTTCGCAGAGCAGAAGACTGATAATGTGGTGATAGTTTCTCCTGACCACGGAAGTGTTACAAGAGCAAGGAATATGGCACAGCCGCTCAATGCTCCGATCGCTATAGTTGATAAGAGAAGGCCTGAACCGAATAAAAGCGAGATAATGAATATAATCGGAGATATAGAAGGCAAAAACTGCATACTTATGGATGATATGATCGATACTGCGGGGACTATAACGAATGCGGCAAATGCCCTGAAAGAAATGGGGGCGGCAAGTGTTAAAGCATGCGCCACCCATGCGGTGCTTTCCGGGCCGGCAATCGAAAGGATAGAAAATTCGGCCATAGAAGAACTGGTTCTTCTCAATACACTGCCTATACCGGAAGAAAAGAAGATAAGCAAGATGAAGATTCTTTCCGTTGCGCCTCTGTTTGCTGAAGCAATGACAAGAGTATTTACCAACGGGTCTATCAGTAAGCTGTTTGACTAGTAAAGGAGCATATTTTATGTTTGTGATCGCGGGACTTGGGAATCCGGGCAGGAAGTACGAAAATACCAGGCATAATATGGGATTTCTCGTAATAGACCGTATTGCAGAAAAAAGCGGGATAAATGTTAATAAGCTGAAATTCAGGGCGCTGGTCGGGGATGGTGTCATCTCCGGCCGTAAAGTCCTGCTGGTGAAACCCCAGACATATATGAACCTGAGCGGTGAGTCACTTCGGGAGGTCGTGGATTATTATGGTGTGGAGCCTGAAGATGTGCTGGTAATATATGATGATTTCGATCTTGAAACGGGTGCTTTGAGGATACGGAAAAAAGGCAGCGCCGGCAGTCATAACGGTATGAAATCAGTTATAAGCCATCTGCAGTCAGAAGATTTCCCCAGGATAAGAATAGGCATAGGCAGGAGCGGCAGCCTTGACTGGAAGGATTTTGTCATCGGCAAAGTGGGGCGTGATGAAAAAAAATCAATAGAAGACGCAGTAGAAAGGGCTGCTGAAGCGGTCGTTTGCATTCTGGAAAAAGGAATAGATGCAGCTATGAACAAATATAATGTAAGGATAAAAACTTCTGGGAAGGATGAAAGTGACGACAAAGGGAATGATTAACATATCAGGAGCTGCGGAAGGACGCATAGCTCCCATAATAGCAGAAATAACAGATAAGAAAAAAGGTCAGAGTTTGATTGTGGTCTCAACTTTTAACAGGGCGAAGCGATTGGCGGTGGACCTTTCTTTTTTTAGTAGTCATAAAATATACGTGCTGCCTGCAGAGGAAGAGACTTTTATACAGTATGAAGCAAAAAATAACGATGATCTGCTGGAAAGGATGAAAATATTGAAGGCGGCAGCTTCAGGCGAGGAATGTATCGTGATAGCTCCGGTGACAGGGGCTGTAAAAAAACTTCCTCCGAAAAGTGTTTTCGCGGAAAATATGATGCGGATAGAGCTTGGGCAGGATATAGAAACAGATGTGATAAAAGAAAAACTTTCTGTGATGGGATATGAGCGTGTGCATATGATAGAAGGCCGTGGAGAATACAGTATCAGGGGAGGTATCCTGGATATATTTACGCCTGACAGTGAGGATCCGTACAGAGTGGAGCTTTTTGACACGGAAGTCGATTCCATAAGGACTTTTGATATAGACAGCCAGCGTTCCATAGAGAATATGGATTCTGTCACGATATGCCAGTGCTCTCAGATCGTACGGGATAAAGCTGTGTTTGAAAGAGCAGCTGAAAATATAAGAGACGCATATGGAAGGTATATAAGGGATCTTGAAAAAAAGAAACCCGGCAGTGAAATGATATATGATCTCAGACAGCGGGAACATCAGCTGATCGAGTATACAGAAAATATGATAAATCTGCAGTATATGGAGAAGTTCATAGGATATTTTTACGATGAGACGATGTATATATGGGAATATATGGATGATCCGGATATTTTCATAGACGATCCTTCCAGGATAACAGAAACTATGGAAGTCTATGAGAAGGAAAGAGCTGACGATATAGCATCTATTCTGGAGGCCGGCAGGGGGATCGGAGAAGATTTCTCAGCCATGTCAGGCAGGACGGATTATTTTAAGCTTTATGAAAAGGAAGGGTATGTTTTTACTCCGTTCGCGGGTACTGTAAAGAATTCACCGCCGTTTGAGAAACTGATAAATGTCCAGTGCAGACAGACTCCTGTATTCAACGGGAGGATGGATGTGCTTAAAGGAGAACTCGACAGCTATATAAGGAGAGGCTTCGATGTCACTATAGTCTGCAGCAGCGATGAGAGAATACGCAATATGGGCGAATTCCTTGAAAGGGAGAATCTGACAGGAAAAATCAAGATAGAGCAGGGGTATCTTACTGCGGGGATGGAATTCGGAGAAAAACGTCAGTGCTATATATGGGAAGGAGATATTTTCGGCGGGAACAGAAAAAGCAGAAAGAAAAAGAAAAAAACACAGGGAAGCCATATAAAAAGTTTTGCAGATGTGCAGGCTGGTGACTATGTGGTCCATGAAAGTCACGGCATAGGAAAATTTACCGGTATAGAGCAGCTTGTAGTCCAAGGCGTTAAAAAAGACTATCTCAAAGTAAAATACGCCGGTGAAGATTCCTTGTACATACCGGTGGATCAGCTGGGAATGCTCCAGAAGTATGTTGGCGGTGACGGGGTCGCACCACGGCTCAACAGATTGTCAGGCAATGAATGGAAACAGACAAAGGCAAGAGCACGACAGGCCGTAGATGATATGGCGGATGAACTTATAAGAGTGTCAGCTGCAAGAATGAAGGAGGAAGGATACGCATTCTCTGAAGATACCGTATGGCAGCGTGAATTTGAAGACAGCTTTCCGTATACGGAAACAGATGATCAGCTCAGATGTACAGATGAGATCAAGGCGGATATGGAAAGAAACATTCCGATGGATCGTCTCTTATGCGGTGATGTCGGGTTCGGCAAGACGGAGGTGGCCGCCAGGGCCCTGTTCAAGTGTGTGGCTGACGGAAAACAGGCAGCCGTTCTGGTCCCCACCACTCTCCTTGCAAATCAGCATTATTATACATTGAAGGACAGATTCGAGCGTTTCCCTTTCAAGGTGGAGATGCTGTCGAGATTCAGAAATGCCCGCCAGCAGAAAGCGATAATCGATGGTCTGAAAAACGGAAGTATAGATCTTGTCATAGGGACTCACCGTCTGTTGTCGGAAGATATAGTGTTCAAGGATCTGGGGCTTCTTGTAGTGGATGAGGAACAGCGTTTCGGTGTAAAGCATAAGGAACGGATAAAACAGCTGAAGACCAATGTAGATGTTCTCACACTGTCAGCTACACCTATCCCGAGAACTCTCCACATGTCTCTTTCCGGAATAAAGGATATGAGTGTTATAGAAGAGCCCCCGGAGGACAGATATCCTGTCCAGACGTATGTTATGGAGCAGGATGATTTTGTCATACGTGATGCTGTGGAGAAGGAGCTGGCAAGAGGAGGGCAGGTCTATGTTCTTTATAACAGAGTTGAATCAATAAACAGGGTGGCCAGTGAGATAGAGCGTCTTGTGCCTGAGGCTGACGTGATAGTGGGACATGGCAAAATGCGTGAGAGGCAGCTTGAAAACATCATAATGAGTTTCGCTGAAGGTGAATATAATGTTTTAGTGGCTACGACCATAATAGAATCAGGCATGGATATACCTAATGTAAATACAATGATAATCCTTGATGCTGACAGATTCGGACTTGCACAGCTCCATCAGCTGAGAGGGCGAGTAGGGCGTTCCGGCAGGATGGCTTATGCGTATCTGATGTATACTAAAGACAGGACCCTCAGTGAAGTGGCCGAAAAGCGTCTTCGTGCCATCAGAGAGTTTACGGAGTTCGGAGCAGGTTTTAAGATAGCTATGAAGGATCTGGAGCTTAGGGGAGCCGGAAATATACTGGGCACGGAACAGTCGGGGCATATGCTGAATGTAGGATATGAGCTCTACTGCAAGATGCTGGAGGAGGCAGTAGATAAAGCAAAAGGAGAAGATCCTGTGCCTAAAGCTGAGGAAACCGCATTCAATCTTCCTATATCCGCGGTCATATCAGGAAGATATATAGAAAATGAAGTGCTCAGGCTTCAGATGTATAAGAAGATAGCCATGATAGAAAGCGATGAAGATGAGGCTGAGATCATAGATGAACTCCTGGACAGATTCGGAGATATACCTGCAGCTACAATGAATCTTATAAAGATATCCAAGATAAGATCATTGGCCGGGATACTTGGAGTCAAGGAAATATCACAACAGGGATATAAGATAATATTCAGGCTATGGGAGAATATCAAGCCTGATCCCGGCGTGATCGCAGGGCTGGTTTCTATATATGGTGAGAAAATAATGATAAACGGAGGGAAAGAACCATTTATAAGGTTCACCATAGGAAAGGATGAACCTCTTAAAGCAATAGAAGAATTTTTAAGGAATGCTGTAACAGAGAGAAAGCTGCATTGAAGCCGAAGTGTCGGGAAGGGAGTATATCTATGATAAAGATAATAATAACAGCGCCACATGGAAATATGGACAGGCTTATAGTCCGTGAAGCTGTAAAAAGACCAAATATAAAAGTAGTCGGCGGAGTGGGAGCTCCGGGGCGTCCTTATATAGGAGAGGATATAGGAACTGCAGCAGGACTCAGCCATATAGCTGATGCTGTTGTTTACGATGATATAGAACAGATAATAGACAAGTGTGATCTTGTAGTCGATTTTTCCACTGTGGATCTTTCAATGAAAGTGCTGGAAAGCTGCGTTAGCAGCGGCAAAGGTCTGGTGTGCGGAACGACAGGGTTCAATGAAGAACAGAACAGAAAATTCACGGAGGCTGCAGCAACGATTCCCGTGATGAAAGCAGCAAATACATCTTACGTGGTCAATGTTATGAAGCATCTGCTGGGAGAGGCATCCAGAATGCTGGGAAACCGTTGCGGCATAGAGATAATAGATATGCACAGCCGTACGAAAAAGGATGCGCCAAGCGGTACTGCCATCGAAATGGCGGAACAAATGGCAGAATCCTCATCTGTTACCGATCTGGGAGATATAGTATTTCATTCAGTCAGGGCAGGCAATACACCAAGTACTCACCGGGTGATATTCGGATGCATGGGAGAACGGCTGGAAATATCACATGATGCATATGACTGGAGCTGTTATGCTTCAGGAGCATGCGATGCGGCAGAATTTATGGAGGGAAAAGGCCCTGGGCTTTATACAATGGAGGACGTGATCGGTTTATGATATAGAGAAAGTTAAAATATCGTAAATTGTTTAAAAGCTGATGTGTGCGATATAAATGCCGATTTATTTCGGTGATTATATCGCATGAACCTTTTACAAAGAATTTTGCGATATAATGGATAAAGATTTAATGTCGCTATAACAAAAAACTATCGAAGTATATTGTTTTGAAATGATACAGCGATAGTTTTTTCTGTTTTTTGGATTCTTTGATGGTATAAACTATCTCAGACGCGATAATGTTAATGATCTGCGATATAAAAGATTAACTGCTGCTTATGCGAAACCGTATAGAATAAATAAATTTTATTGTGGTTTTAAATTTGAAAGGCATTGACAAAATCAATACAGGGGGGATATAATACTGTTATAATATTGAATTAATATTTTAATATGGGATGCGCAGTTATATGAAAAGGAGAAGATCATGAAAAAGAAAGGATTGTTACCAGTCATATTGGCGATAGCCATGGTGATCACAATGCTGCCTGCAAGCGTTTTTGCAGGTGAGAACGTAGCTAAAATAGGAAGTGACGAGTATGCGACTGTACAAAGCGCAGTAGATGCGATTGAAGAATCAGAAGATAAGTCAGGAACGATTACTTTGATCAATAATTCTGTTGAAGATGTCACAATAACGAATGGCAACGTGGTTCTTGATTTGAATGGAAAAACTCTGACAAATAATGCTGGCGATACTATATCTGTTAAGATAAATGCTTCATTAACAGTTGTAGGTGATGGATTGATAGATAATAAATCCAATGGAAAGGCGGCTGTTTTCAATGAGGGAACAGTTGACCTTAATGGGGGGACATATGACCGTACGTCTGAATCTGGTCAAAGTGCTGATATCAGCGGCGGAAACAGCTGGTATACAATCTGCAATCATGGATCGATGACTATCCGGGAGGGTGTTGTTGTCAAGAACACAGGCAGCTTCAGCAGCATGATAGAAAATGGATACTATAATTATACAAGTGAAGATCCAAGAACAGGATATGTAAGCGAAACAAATCATGAAAGTCCGCAGCTTACCATATATGGAGGAGAATTTATCGGGGGACTGAACACAGTCAAAAATGATGACGGCGCCAGTTTGATTATAAAAGGAGGAACCTATAAAAATACGACTCAGGCAGCTATACTTAACTGGAATATTACTGAAATTTCAGGAGGAGAGTTTGTATGTGAATCGGAAAACTGCGTATTAAACGGAGCAAGCGCTGCATCCCCTTCAGATAAGGATCTGGGGAAACTTACTATCACAGGAGGGATCTTTGATAGCAGTGGTTCTGCGGTTGTAAACAACTTTAATACAAATGAGGATGTAAATATAACAGGGGGAGAATATACTTCCGATGTAAGTGAATATTTAAAAGGAGATTGTGCAGTTTTAGTATATCCGGCACCTGATGATGAGGCAGGATATGAGCATTTGTTCAGCGTAGTTGCTGATGAAAATATGGCGCTCTGGCTTGGAGCCACTTATAAAGTTTCAAAAGGCGAAGATACGTATTATTACCAGCATGAAAGTGATATTGTCAATGGAGATGGTGAAGCAGAAAAAATAGGAAATCATGTATTTCTTTACGGGATAGATCCTGACGGAAAGGAAATTGCTGATCATAGTGATTACTTATCTGTACCTTTAGGAGAAAGTGTAAATGGATTCCTTGAATCGATCGGCCTGGAAATTTTAGATCCTGATCCTATAAAGGGGTATGAATACCTGGGCTGGTATGAGCCTGCTGATAACGGATGGCGCTGGAGCGATGATGGCTCGGTTGTCATTGGACTCAACTTCTCTGAAACAAAATATGATTTTGACAGTGAAGTAACAGGTGATACTGTTCTTTTCACTGCATGGGAAAAGCAAACTGCTGTAGGAGAAACCAATGATGGAGAAACGGATACTGTAATTGAAAAAACTGAGAAATCTCCACAAACTGGAGATGAGAGCAATATGACAGTACCGTTTGCTATGGCAGGCCTTGCTCTTGCTGTGATGGCGGCAGTGGTTGCAACCAGGAAAAGACATAATTGATGTATAATGAGATAAATATAACAGTAGGAAAACAGGACGCCGTGCAAATACGGCGTCCTTTGATTATGAAAATTCGCAGTTAGTGTTAAGCAAAAACACTTGACAGCAGCATTCTGCTGATATATACTGTCAAAGGTAAAAGGTGAGAAGATATGAAGATAGACGATATCACATATATCAGCCTGCTTTATGATTTTTACGGACAGCTGCTTTCAAAGCGCCAGGATCAGGTGATGAAGCTGTATCACGAAGAGAATCTCTCTCTGTCGGAGATCGCTGAAGAATTCGACATAAGCAGGCAGGGAGTCCATGACGCACTGAAAAATGCAGAGAAGGCTCTGAAGGAATATGAAAAAAAACTGGGGCTTGTGGAAAAATTCCGTAAAAGCAGGGATGCTGTAAAAGAAATAGACAGTATCATGGACAGTGTTATCCACGTCCTGCAGAAGGAAAAGTCGGAAACAGTTCTAAGGACTGTAGAGGATTTGAAAAAGGTAAAATCGATCATAGATAATTTGGAGGAGTGATCCTATGGCATTTGAAGGATTATCGGAAAAACTTCAGGGAGTATTCAAAGGCCTGAAAGGAAAAGGAAGTCTCACAGAGGCAGATATAAACGCAGCGATGCGGGAGGTTAAGCTGGCTCTGCTGGAGGCGGATGTCAATTTCAAAGTCGTGAAAGATTTTGTCTCCAGCGTCAAGGAAAAGTCGCTGGGTGAGGAAGTCATGGCAAGCCTGACTCCTGCGCAGCAGGTGATAAAGATAGTCAACGAGGAGCTGACGGAGCTGATGGGCGGCACCGGCAGCAAGCTGACATATTCACCAAAAGGATTCACTGTATATCTGATGGTGGGACTGCAGGGTACAGGTAAGACTACGACATGCGGCAAACTGGCTGCTTATTTGAAAAAAAACGGTAAAAAACCAATGCTTTGCGCATGTGACATATACAGGCCGGCAGCTATAGATCAGCTGGAGATTGTCGGAAAAGCAGTAGATACACCGGTATTTACGATGAGAGATTGCCGGGAACCCGAAAAAATAGCACTGGCAGCGATAAAAGAAGCGGAGAAGCAGGGCTGTAATATACTTATCGTCGATACTGCCGGAAGACTGCAGATAGATGAAGAACTCATGGAAGAACTTGTTACGATAAAGAAGGCTGTAAAACCTCATGAGATACTTTTGGTAGTTGACGCCCTTACAGGACAGGATGCTGTCAATGCTGCCGAAGGCTTCAATGACAGACTCGGAATAGACGGTATCATCATGACAAAGATGGATGGTGATTCAAGAGGCGGAGCGGCGCTTTCTGCAAAGAAAGTTACAGGCAGACCGATAAAATTTGTCGGCACAGGAGAAAAATTCGATGCATTAGAGCCATTCCATCCTGAAAGAATGGCAAGCAGAATCCTTGGAATGGGCGATATGCTCACGCTCATCGAAAAGGCTCAGGAAGATTATGATGAGAAGAAAGCGATGGAGCTTGAAAGAAAGCTCAGAAAGAATAAGTTCACACTTGAGGACTTCCTTGAACAGATGGGTCAGATCAGGAAAATGGGCGGCATAGCTAAGGTGCTTGACATGATGCCGGGCATGAACAATAAAGCGATGAACAGTGTTAATCTGGATAAAAGCGAAAAGGAATTCATCCAGATGGAGGCCATAATACAATCCATGACCAGGGAAGAAAGAGAAAACCCGTCGATCCTCAATGCCAGCAGACGAAGGAGGATATCGGCAGGCTCCGGACAGCCGGTCTCAAAGATAAACCAGCTTGTAAAGCGATATGATGAAGCAAGAAAGATGATGAAAAGCTTTACGGGAAAAGGCGGCGGTAAAATGAACAGAATGTTCCGGGGATTCTAGATCCCTGTGCAGTAAATAAAAGAGTTATATTATTTTAGGAGGAAATAAAGAAATGGTTAAAATCAGACTTAAGAGAATGGGAGCTCACAAGAAGCCTTTTTATCGTGTGGTAGTTGCAGACGTAAGATCACCGAGAGACGGAAAGTTTATAGAGGAAATCGGATATTACAATCCGCTTACAGATCCTGCTGACATAAAGATCGATGAAGAAAAAGCCAAGAAATGGCTCGGGAACGGAGCTCAGCCTACAGATACGGTAAAAGCTCTTTTCAAAAAAAGCGGCATTTTATAGAAAGCGGTGAAGCTAATGGTGGAATTGGTTAGTGCAATTGCAAAGTCACTGGTTGAACATCCGGAAGCTGTTGAGGTATCTGAGTCACAATCCAATGGAACTACGGTGATACAGCTTAAAGTGGCATCTGAAGATATGGGGAAAGTGATAGGAAAGCAGGGCAGGATCGCCAAAGCTATCCGTACAGTAGTAAAAGCGGCTGCTACAAAGGCGAATACCAGAGTAGTAGTCGAAATAGTTCAATAGAGACTAAGGCACATGTATTTTATATATGTGCCTGTAATTTTATGGAAAGATATATGGAAAAGATAAAAATAGGCAAGATTGTCAATGCAGTGGGCTTAAAGGGAGAAGTCAAGGTATACAATTATTCTGACAGTATAGACATATATGAAACAGCAGGGTCATTGTATGTAGGGGAAAGAAAAGCGGATATAGAAAGTGTCAGACCTCATAAAAATACTGTGATACTGAAATTATCTGTGATATCTGACAGAAACAGTGCGGAAGCGGTCAAGGGGGAAGATGTTTTCATAACAGAAAATGATCTTCCGAAGCTGCCTGAGGGGCAGTATTATGTAAGGGATATAATAGGAATGGAAGTCGGAGATGAGCTGGGAAATGTACTGGGACAGGTGAAAGATGTGATCCAGAACACAGCACAGGATATATTTGAGATCAGAAGACCCGACGGAAAAGACCTGCTGATCCCGAATGTCGATGAGTTCGTGTTGAAGATAGATATGCAGGAACGGCACATAACTGTCAGACTTATAGATGGTATGCTGGACCTGCAGGGATGATTACAGGAGAAAAAATGAAGATAGACATTCTTACACTGTTCCCCGAAATGTTCGGCCCTGTGACAGAGAGCAGCATACTTGGCAGGGCAGTGGAAAGGGGACTGCTGGATATAACCGTTACAGATATAAGAAACTTCAGCAATGATCGCCATAACAGAGCAGATGATTATCCGTTCGGAGGAGGAGGCGGCATGGTAATGATGGCTGATCCTGTTTTTGGGGCTCTGGAATCGGTAAACGGCAGTGAAAAAAAAGTGATATATATGTCACCGAGAGGAAAAGTTCTTGACAGCGAAAAAATAAAAGAACTGGCGGATATGGAGGGATTCGTTGTAGTGTGCGGGCATTATGAGGGACTTGATCAGCGTGCTATAGATTATTGGAATATGGAGGAGATATCGATAGGCGACTATGTGCTGACGGGAGGAGAGCTGCCGGCTATGGTGCTCATAGATTCAGTGGCAAGACTGATACCGGAAGTGCTGGGTAATGAAAATTCTGCGCTGGACGAATCTATATATTCGGGGCTGCTCGAACATCCTCAATACACTAAGCCGAGAGAATACAGAGGAATGGAGGTCCCGGAAGTGCTGGTGAGCGGCAACCATAAGCTTATAGATCTGTGGCGCTTCAGGGAATCATTGCTGCTTACAAAAAAACGCCGTCCTGATATGTTTGAAGATTTTGTAAAGAAATACAGGGACTTTTCGAAAGAAGAGAGAAAAATACTGGAAGAAATAATTAAAATAGATGTATAGTAGATTGCAAGCAGTCCGGCTTTGGTGTAAAATAAGATGATGAAAATTAAACTCAGTAAAAAAACAAAAAAAGCAATATATATTTATCTTGCAGCATTGCTGCTACTATATATCGTTGTTGAAGTACTCCCTAAAGTTACAGATATTTTTGAGACAACTCAGGTGCTGGAGCCTGGGGATCTGAAGATATCATATGAAACGACGGGGTATTTCATAAAGGAAGAGGCAATAGGGATAGCCGCAGAGTCAGGAGATGTCACATATCTGGTCAGTGAAGGAACAGCCGTCAAAAAAGGATATCCGGTCGTATCGGTAGAAGAAAACGGCAGCAAAAAGGAAAAGCGTTTTACTGAATATCTTGATATGCTGGAAGGGTATGACGGACTTTCTGAAGAATACAACTCACCTATCAGCGGTGTGTTCAGTCTTACGATAGACGGGTATGAGGATTATTTCACCAGTGAAAATATGGATAAAATAAAAAGGGAGACTGTGGAAAGCCTGTCATATGATCCGGTGAATCTGGAAAGATCTTCGGTCATAAAAGGGGAGCCTGTATATAAGGTATCTATGGATGACAGCTGGTACATACTGTGCTGGGTCGATGAAGAAACGGCAGAAACATATACGGAAGGGAAAAAAGTAACTCTGGAACTTCCTGAAGGATCTGTGGATGCCATCGTACACAGTATGGAAAAGGAGGATGGTGACTACCGAGTCATATTTCATCTTGATGTCTATTATAAGGCTTTCTGTGAAAGCAGGGCGGAGGATATGTCCATAATAACCAGTGATAATGAAGGCCTTATAGTGGATAATAAATGTATAGTGGAAAAAAACGGTGTGCAGGGAGTATACGTCAAAAATAAAAACGGAGACTATTCGTTTACCCGCATAAAGGTTATCTCATCAAACGGGGATCAGTCGGTAATAGAAGATGTTACATTCACCGATGATGAGGGAAACCAGGTATACACTGTAGATGTATATGATGAAGTGCTAAGACACCCGGGAAGTGCATTGAAAGATGACCTGGAGAAGGAAGAGGAGGAGAAAAACGACGGCGGATCTTGAGAGGAGGATTAGCTATGGAAGATATAAGAGCCAATTTATCAGATGTAAGACGCAGGATAAAAGAAGCTGCTGAAGGCTGTGGGAGGAATGCAGATGAAATACTGCTCGTTGCCGTCAGCAAGACAAGAAGTCCTGAAGAGATAAATACGGCGATAGATGCAGGCGTTACAGACATAGGTGAAAACAAAGTGCAGGAGATCATGGATAAATATGACGATATAAAGCCTGTCAGATGGCATATGATAGGGCACCTGCAGACAAACAAAGTGAAATATATAATAGATAAAGTATCCATGATACATTCGGTAGATTCGTACAAGCTGGCTGCAGAGATAGACAAACGCTCTGGAAAAAGCGGGAAGGTAATGGACATCCTCATACAGGTAAATTCAGCTCATGAGGAAAGCAAATTCGGCATTTCCACAGATGAGACGGAAAAGCTGATAATGGAGATCCTGGAGACCTGTGAAAACATAAGGATAAGAGGTCTTATGTGCATAGCTCCTTATGCTGATGACCCGGAAGATATAAAAATATATTTTGACGAAGTGAAAAAACAGTATGATCAGTTTGGAAGGATCGAGCATCCGAGACTGGATTTCAAATATCTGTCAATGGGCATGTCACATGATTTCCCGGTGGCGATACAGTCCGGATCCAACCTTGTAAGAGTAGGAAGCGCCATATTTGGAGAAAGAGATTACAGTAAAAAGTAGGAGGTAATCAATGGGAGTATTTGATAAATTTAAGAATTTGATGGGCTTTGAAGAATATGAGGATGAAGATATGGAGATGGAAGAGGAGGATTATAATTATGACCGGAAACCTGTCGAAACGAGACAGCCTTTCACTTCCCAGCAGAAATACGAAAACAGCAATGTGGTGCCTATGCAGAACAGGACTGTAAAAGCAATAACCAGCGCCTTCAAGCTGGTGGTGATAGAACCTAAAGGCTTTGATGAATGCTCCAAGCTTGTCGACAGTCTGAAAAGCAGAAAGCCTATCATCGTCAACCTGGAGAAGCTCGATTCCGACACTGCAAGGAAGATATTCGATTTTCTGGGCGGGGCGACATATGCTCTCAATGGAAATGTACAGAAGGTAGCTAATAATATTTTCATATTTGCTCCTGAAAATGTTTCAATATTTGCCGAAGGTGAAAACAAGCCTTATAACTTTGCCGGCGGAAATTCAGAAGATGTCAATCCGTGGAAATAGGAGGAAACATAATGATCAGACCCATAGATATACAGGAAAAGGAATTCACAAGATCTGTTCGCGGATATAAGGAGGACGAGGTCAATCAGTTTCTTGATGAGATAACGATAGACCTGGAAGGCCTGCTGAATGAACTCAGACAGACAAAAGAAGAAAACAGCAGACTTGTGGAAGAGCTTGAACGATACAGAAGCTCAGAGGGAACAGTGGTGGAGACGCTGGAGGCAGCTAAGGCACTTATGGCTGATATCTCATCGAGTGCAGAAAAAAGAGCAAGTATACTTATGAAGAATGCAGAGCTTGATGCACAGCTGATGCAGAGAGAAGCCAGGGACAATGCTGACAGGATAGCAGAAGAAACCGCAGCTATGAGAAACAGGTTGATAGATTTCAGGAACAGATATAAAAGAATGCTTGAGTCGGAGCTCCAGCGATTTGAATCGATGAGCGGAGACATGCTGCCGGAGCTGGGAGTTGATGATTTTGATGATCTGCCTTCATATGATCAGCAGAGAGGAAAGCCGGAACCTAAATCCGGTACATTGCATTACAAGGATATCAACGGCACTGTGGAAAAGCAGGAGACGATGAGAAATATAAGAAACACAAAATAATAAAGGAGGCGGGGCGATATCGCCCCATTTTCATATTTATATGATATTTTATTTTGCTATGATCGCAGTTATCATAATCATTGATCAGGCGGTCAAATATTTTATATCATCCGGTATGGAGCCCGGCCAGACCATACCGGTGATCGATGGCATATTCCATATAACATATATAAGGAATGAAGGTGCCGCTTTCAGCATGTGGGAACAGCAGTGGGCAATACTTGTAGTTATTCCGGCGATAGCTCTTGCGGCAGGTATTGTCATTATATGGCTGAAGAGAAACAGCTGGAGCCGATGCATGCTTGTCGCGATATCCTGTATATGCGGAGGAGGCATAGGGAATCTGATAGACAGGATATTCAGCGGGTATGTAGTGGATATGTTTGACTGCAGATTCATCCCGTTTATTGACTTCCCTGTATTCAACGTAGCGGACATATCCATATGCGTAGGCTGCGGCTTGCTGCTGCTGGATGTCATTTTTTTTGAAGGAAAGAGGGGAGAAAGTGGACTGTAACGATATCCTTAAAAGAGAAGAGCTGATCGTATCGGAAAATACCGAGGGAAAAAGACTTGATATATTGCTTACATCTGAGCTTGGAGGATATTCCAGAAGCTTTGTCCAGAAACTTCTGGAAAACGGGAATGTGACAGTAAATGGGGATGTATGCAGAGAGAAAAAATATAAGGCATCCAAAGGGGACAAGGTGATCATAATGATACCTGAGCCTGACAGACTGGAAGTCGAGCCGGAAAACATACCTCTTAATATAGTATATGAAGATAAGTCCCTGCTGATTGTGGACAAACCTGCGGGAATGGTGGTACATCCGGCACCGGGGAATACTTCCTCTACTCTTGTAAATGCTCTCATGTATCACTGCGGAGACAATCTGTCATCTATAAACGGGATAGTCAGGCCGGGAATAGTCCACAGGATAGATAAAGATACAAGCGGTCTTCTGATGGTGGCGAAAACAGACCGGGCTCACAGCAGCCTTTCATATCAGCTGGCTGAGCACTCCATCACAAGGAGATATCGCGCGATCGTATATAATAATATCATAGAAGATGAGGGCACTGTAGACAAGCCTATAGGACGTGATCCTAAAAACAGAATGAAAAAAGCAGTTACCGATATAAATTCCAGAAATGCCGTGACACATTACAGAGTCCTGGAGCGTTTCGGCCGGTTCACTTTTATTGAGGCCCGGCTTGAGACAGGACGCACACATCAGATAAGAGTACACATGGCATATATACATCATCCGCTGCTGGGAGATGAGCTTTACGGACCGGCAAAAAACAGAGAAGGAGCGAAGAGGCAGATGCTCCATGCAGGTGTACTTGGGTTCACGCATCCCGACACCGGTGAAAGAATGACGTTCGAGAGCCCGCTGCCGGATGATTTTATTAATGTGCTTGGCAGGTTGAGAAAAATATAGTTTGCTTAGTTGATCGGAAAAACATAGACGTCGAAATGACGACATCACAACGTCAGAAAGGAGATAAAGCTATGTCAAAAACAGTATTCAAACCCGGGACAATGCTGAATCCGGTCCCGGTGGTAATGGTTTCATGCGGAGACGGTGATGTGAAAAATATAATAACCATAGCATGGACGGGGATAATCAATTCGGATCCTCCTATAACATATATTTCGGTAAGAAAGTCACGGTTTTCTCACGATATAATAGAGCGTACAGGTGAATTTGTCATAAACCTCACTACGGAAAAACTGACTTTTGCGGCAGATTATTGCGGAGTAAAGTCAGGACGCGATACAGATAAATTCAGAGAGCAGAGTCTTACCACATCAGCGAGCAAAGCTGTCCGATGTCCTTCAATAGAAGAGTCTCCGGTAAATATAGAATGCAGAGTGATCGATAAAAGAGAATTTCAGACACATGATATGTTTATCGCCGAGATAGTCAGTGTATCGGCCGATGCAGATCTGATGGATGAAGACGGGAGGCTGTGTCTTGATGAAGCAGGGCTCGTAGCTTATAACCACGGGCAGTATTTTGCACTACAAAGAAGGCCGATTGGAAGATTCGGATATTCGGTGATGAAGCCTAAAACGAAGAAACGTCTTGCAGCATCACGAAACAGGAAGGACTCCATTAAGAAAAAAAGACGAAGAAAACAGGGAAATTAAACTAATCCCGGGCGCGCACCTGACTGTCTGGCTGAAAATCGGATTTCAGATGCTGAAGACAGTCTTCACATACGTGACCGGTTTTGAATACGATCAGATTGTCGTATTTGCAGCCGCATATCGTACATGATTTTTTCATAGTGCGTCCTCCTTTCTGAAAAAGTTGAACATGATGATCTTCGTCTGTTATATCTAATGGAGCCGTATATTGATTTTATGTCAGATGCAGCTGTTTTTCAACGATATTTTAGTGTATTGTAATAAGTATGTATTTTAATGGAATATTTCAGATAAAGTGTTAAATGCGTGAAAGGAGCCGGAGGAATGTATGACGGTTTTGTTCTTAAAGAACTTGAAGGCGGAAAGATACAGGGGTATTCATGGCAGCTTGCGGATCCTGACAAGGTGATATGCATAATTCACGGTATAGGAGAATATGGAGGCAGATTCGACAGAGTCGCGGAGGCCTTCAGAGAAAAAAACATGGCCTGTATTTCCATGGATCTGAGAGGTCATGGTGATTCCATAGGGAAAAAGGGCCATTGTGCACCCAGAGAAGAAGTGCTGGACGATATAACAGATCTTATCAGATACAGCGAGAAACAATATCCCGGAAAATCCATTATACTTTATGGGCATAGCATGGGAGGCAACATAGTGCTCGATTACAGATGCAGAGGTGAACTGAACGGTCATCCCTGCGGATATATAATATCGGCTCCGTGGATAAGGCTTGTTCGTCCTGTTCCGGCACCTCTGTATGTTATGGTAAAACTGATGGCACGTATATTGCCGGATCTTACCATAGGGTCACAGGTAAACGAGGAGGATCTGGGCAATCTTGAGTCGGTCAGACCATACAGGGAAAATCCCATGGTACATAACAGGATCTCTCTTCTGTGTGCGGTGGATGGATTCGAAACGGGTCTCAGACTTGAAAAGGGCACAGCTTATGATGACCTGGGGGGAGCGGCAGTCCCGGTGCTTTTGATGCATGGAGGATCTGACAGGATATGTGATGTTGAGGGGAGCAGGAGGATAGCGGAAAGACTGAGAGACAGAGGAGATGATATAACGTACATAGAGTGGGAAGGCCTTTTTCATGAGATACATAACGGCAATGTCACAAGCAGAGGTGATGAAGTCATCACAAGAATGGTGGAATGGGTCCAGGCGCTGTGAGAGTAGATCTCACAGCGTACTGTCGGATTTTTCAGGAACGGCAGGATCCACATAAAGTGTTTTATTGTGAGTAAAAATCACCATGCCGGGTTTTGCGCCCGATGGTTTTTTGACATACCGTATCCTCGTATAATCTACGGGAACGTTTTCCGAGCCTGAAGCTTTGCTGTGAAATGCAGCGATTGAAGCCGCTTCAGCCAGATCATTGACATCAGGTTCGCTTCCGTTGAGGATCAGTACTGTATGGGAACCAGGTATATCCTTTGTATGGAACCATATATCTGATGATGAAGCTTTTTTTAATGTCAGCCAGTCGTTTTCCCTGTTGTTTCTTCCGACCATGACTGTTTTTCCTGACCTGAGCGTATATGTGTATGGCTTGGGTCTGTTTTTGATTTCCCTTTGCCGCCTGTTTTTACGGTATCGTATGAATCCGGAATCTATGAGCTCCTGTTTCAGAAGATCCACTTCCTCAACTGTTGAGGCACGGTCGAGATATGATACAACGGATTCCAGATACGTTATAGTCTGTGATACTTCCTGCAGCTGTATTTTTTTTTCTTTGAGAGCTGTTTTCGATTTTCCATATTTTTTGTAGAAAAGCTGTGCGTTTTTTGCCGGAGTAAATCTGGGATCCAGCGGGATCGAAACAGTAGAGCCATCATAGTAATTGATAACATTGATATTAGTATCTCCGGTTTTCGCCATGTGTATATTGGCTGTGAGAAGCTCACCGTAAAGCCTGTATTTTTCTGAGTTTTCAGCCCTCAGAAGATCCTCTTCAAGACGCTGCGTTTTGAGTTTGAGCTTATCCAGATGAGCTTTGACCGTACGCATTATATCATTGGCCTTCTGCCTTACAGTATTGGAGATCTCTCTGTTGCTGAAGAAATAATCCGCCGCCTGACTGAAGGAGTCGAAGAAAACACTTTCGTACAGCTCATCGAATCCGTATAGTGGTGTTACATGAAAATCTGCCGGCACACCGCTCTCATTTAGATAGACTACGGGTCTGATATTTCCAGAATCTATTGAATCCACGATGTCACGGAGTTTTTTGAAGCATGAGGAAGGATCGCCTGATGCCGCTATCGTCTGGGCAAGTGCTGGTGAGATACCCTGTATGCCGGACAGAATACTGCGCTCCGGCTGTGGCTGATCTGATACGAGTTTTTCCATATCTGTCAGCGTTATATCGGTGAACGGTATTTTATCCTGCGGAGGCGGATACTGGTATATTTTTCCTGGCAATATCTGCCTTGCCCTGTTGACATCTATCGAGACATGTTTTATGCTGTCGATTATCTTACCGCTGTCCATGTCGACAAGCAGTATATTGCTGTGTTTTCCCATTATTTCGATAATTAGTTTTTTGTTTACAGAAAAACCAAGATCGTTTACAGTTTCCATAAGAATCTCGATTATTCTGTCATTCTGGTACTGCTTTATGTCCATTATCCTGGCGGCATTCAAATGCTTGCGGAGGACCATGCAGAATACAGGCGGAGAAGCCGGATTTTCCGGTGATTTTTCTACAAGATATGCAGCACAGTGATTGCCTGAGGAAGACAGCAGAAGACGCCGCTTGCCGCTGACAGTATGTATTACAAGAAGCAGCTGCTCTTGGTTAGGCTGGTATATCTTGTCTATTTTTCCTAAACGAAGGCTGTCTCTGAATTCTTTGACAGCTGCGTATGTGACCATCCCGTCAAAGGACATATTTATTTCCTCCCTGATCCATGATATAATAAAAATACATATGCTACGGTATAATATTATCATATAAGAAAATGAAATGGGGAAAAAGATGATAAAAAGTATGACCGGCTTTGGCCGCGGAGAATATGCGGACGGAAGGAGAAATGTGACGGCGGAAATAAAAACCATAAATCACAGATATTCTGATATAAATGTCAAAATGCCAAAGCGATATTCGTTTGCAGAGGAGAAAATAAAGGCCATCGTAAAGAAAAAGGTGAAAAGAGGAAAGGCCGAAGTATCAATAATGATAGACAATCTCACGGAAGAAGATGTGACTGTAAAGCTTAATACTCTCATAGCCCGCCAGTATATAGACAATTTAAGAGAACTGAAGGATACATACAGACTTGCAGGCGACATAGATATCGGTATGGTGGCTTCTATGCCTGATGTCATGAGATCTGTATCTGATATAGAAGATGAGGATGCAGTAATGGAGGTCATAGAAAGAGCGGTCCTGCTTGCTACGGATAATCTTGACGGTATGCGTGCCGTGGAAGGGTCGAAACTTTCAGAAGATCTTTTTATGAGAGGGAGACTCGTAAGGGATATAGTGAAAAAGATAGAAGAGCGTGCTCCGATGGTAGTGGAGGAATACACAGAAAGACTTTATACCAGGATAAAGGAGCTTACGGAGGATGTGCTTGAAGTACCAAGTGAAAGGATACTTATCGAAGCAGCAGTCTTTGCTGATAAATCCAATATAACGGAGGAGCTTGTAAGACTTGACAGCCATATGCAGCAGCTCAAGGATATGCTTGAATCTGGTGAAAGCCCAATAGGTAAAAAGCTGGATTTTCTTGTTCAGGAAATGAATCGAGAGGCTAATACTATCGGGTCAAAATCAAATGATCTTGAGATAACTTCACTGATGCTGGAAGCTAAGGGAGAAATAGAAAAGATCAGAGAGCAGGTACAAAATATCGAATAACTGTCGATATTAAGCTTGATGATGTGAAAAAACAGTGATATAATTATTGTTCAGACAAATAAATCGACTTGTATAGTTTTAGGAGTGTATAGATGACAAAAGGCAAGCTGTTTGTGATTTCAGGCCCTTCCGGAGCCGGAAAGGGCACGATCTGTAAAGAAGTACTTGATGCGGAAAGAAATATAAAGATGTCTGTATCAATGACGACACGGTCTCCGCGTGAAGGGGAAATAGATAATGTCCATTACAGCTTTGTCGATAAGGAAGCATTTGAGTCACTGATAAAGGAAGATGGCTTTATAGAGTATGCCAATGTGTACGGCAACTTTTACGGGACTCCGAAAAAAAGTGTCATGCAGTGGCTGGAGCAGGGGACAGATGTTATCCTTGAAATAGATGTGCAGGGAGCTCTTCAGGTAAAGAAGACCTTTCCGGAAGGAGTATTCATATTCATACTTCCGCCTTCAATAGATGAACTGAAGAAGCGAATAAGCGAGAGAGGGTCTGAAACTGAAGAGACTATGGCCAGAAGGCTGGGAGCGGCTCTGGCTGAGATATCATGTATAGATCAGTATGATTACAGGGTGATAAACGAGGAGCTGGATGTAGCCATAAGCCTCGTAAGAGCGATAATAATGGCGGAACAGTGTAAACTCAACAATAAAGAAGTTGACAGGATAGTCAGCAGATATAAGGAGGAATTGTAATGTTATATCCATCGATAAATCTCATAAGGACAAAGGTAGACAGCCGTTACACTCTTGTTATCCTTGCGGCTAAGAGAGCAAGAGATATAATAGAGGGCATGCCTAAACTGACCGAAGCTGATGTGGAAAAACCGGTTTCCATAGCTGCCAATGAAATAGCTGAGGATCTCATCACTTACAGGGGCGGTGCAGAATAAGACAAGATCGCCTCTTTGTAGATAAATTGAACAAAATGTCAGAACATTGATTCAGAAACAACCCCTTTCCTATGAAACAATATCGGTATAGATGGAACAAGGAAGGGGTTTTAAATTGAAAAAAATAGTGGTGATAAAGCGAAGCAGCATATATGTCATTTCACCGGATGATATCTTTTATATGGAGAAGGATCTGAGGAAGATAAGGATCCATACATCAGCAGCCTGCATAGAATTTTACGGTACATTTTCCGATATGATGCCGTGGCTGGACATGCGTTTTATGTCATGTCACAGAAGCTATATCATAAACATGGACAAGATAGCGATAATGGCGTATAATACGATATTTTTCGAGAATGATGACTGTATTTATCTCGGGCGTGATACCTACAGAAAAGCAAGAAAGATATTTTGTGAATACATTACAAAAAAATTTGGGCAATATTAATGAAAACCATTGTAATCCAACGTATTTTATAGTATAGTATTAGCTGGTCTCGTTTTGCTTGCGGACCATTTGATATTTATAGTTTACACACTTCGGAATTTTGGAGAACGGTGCCTTTACACGTAGCGTGAAAGGTTTTCTTCAATGATGCTGAAGTGGAAGATGAAAACCGAGAGGAGAAAAAGATGTCAGTAATTTCAATGAAACAGCTACTGGAAGCAGGTGTTCATTTCGGACACCAGACAAGAAGATGGAACCCTAAAATGGCTCCATATATTTTTACGGAAAGAAACGGGATCTATATCATAGATCTGCAGAAAACCGTAAAGAAGATAGATGAAGCCTATGCTTTCATGAAGGAAGTTGCAGAAAGCGGAAAACCGGTTCTTTTCGTAGGGACTAAGAAGCAGGCTCAGGCCGCCATCGTTGATGAGGCCAAGAGATGTGACATGTTCTACGTAAACCAGAGATGGCTGGGCGGTATGCTCACTAACTACAAAACCATTTCGGGAAGAATAAAGAGACTCAATGATATAAAGGCGATGGAAGAAGACGGGACATTTGAAAAGCTTTCAAAGAAGGAAGTCATCAAACTGAGACTTGAACTTGAAAAGCTTGAAAAATTCCTGGGCGGAATAAAAGATATGAAAGGTATGCCGGGAGCTATATTCGTAGTTGATCCGAAGAAAGAAAAGATCGCTGTGAAAGAGGCCAGGATCCTTGGTATCCCTGTTGTGGGTATCGTGGATACAAACTGTGACCCTGATGATGTGGACTATATAATTCCTGCAAACGATGACGCCATCAGAGCGATCAAACTGATAGCAGGATGTATGGCTGATGCGATCATTGAAGCAAAACAGGGTGAAAGCTTCGATGAAGGAGAAGAAGAAGGCTCAACTGAAGCTGCAGAAGCGGAAGCTGCTGAGGAAGTTGCAGAGGAAAAGGCAGAGGAAACTGAAAACGAAGCTGAATAACCGGTATTTATATAAGGAGGAAATAGTCAAATGGCTGTAACAGCACAAATGGTAAAAGAACTGCGTGAAATGACAGGCGCAGGTATGATGGATTGCAAGAAGGTCCTGGTTGAAACAGACGGGGATATGGATAAAGCTGTAGAGCTGCTGAGAGAAAAGGGACTTGCAAAAGCAGCAAAGAAAGCAGGCAGAGTTGCTGCAATGGGTCTTGTCAAGACTGCATTTGCTCCTGACGGCAAGTCGGCAGCTATAGTTGAAGTAAATTCGGAAACAGATTTTGTTGCCAAAAATGATGAATTTATCAATTTTGTAGAAACTCTTGCAAAGATGGCTCTTGATAATGATGTTGCAGATATGGATGCTTTCATGGCTCTTAAGTACGGAGACGAAGGGACAGTTCAGGAGGCTCTCACAAACAAGATAGCCACTATAGGCGAGAACATGAGCATAAGAAGATTTGAAAAACTTGCAGAACCTGGCGTCGTATATACAGGATATATCCATGGAAATGGAAGCATCGGAGTAATAGTTGGGCTCAAGACTGAAGCTACTGCTGACGAGATCGCTGTAGTGGGCAAGGATGTTGCAATGCAGGTTGCATCAATGAATCCTAAGTTCCTGGATGAAACTCAGGTAGATCAGGAATGGCTTGATTCGGAAACTGAGATCGCAAAGCAGCAGCTGCTCAATGAAGGCAAGAAACCTGAACTTCTTGACAGAATCATCCCTGGAAAGATCAAGGCTATATTAAAGGAGGTATGCCTTGTAGATCAGAAGTTTGTAAAGAATGGAGATCTTACAGTCAAGCAGTATGTGGATGAAGCTGCTAAAGCAGCCGGCAAAGATATGGCAATAGCTGCAATGGTGAGATATGAAGTAGGCGAAGGTATCGAAAAGAAGGAAGAAAACTTTGCTGAAGAAGTGGCAGCACAGCAGGCAGCTGCAGCGAAGAAGTAGCAAAACAGATGAAGAAGTAAACAAAAGACGAGAACCCTTGAAAAACGGTCTTAGATCCTGATTTTTCAAGGGTTTTTTGCGTTTGGGAGAAATTCGCAGATTATCATAATTTAGCGCAAATAACAGGGTGATTTGGGGGATTTTTTGGGACAACAGTTGGGACAAAACGCTGTCCCAAATGCGTTTTTAAACTTCGCTTCATTTTTCCGAAAAAGAACGAAAAGTTTGCGTAGCGTTTCTTTTTGGGGGTTAACAAGTTTTTCCCAAAATGCCTGAAATCTACCCCCAAATAATATATATATTCGCTTGATATCACAGCTTTCCACTCCTTCGTATTAAAATAAAATAGAATCGCATATTCGCATAATTTGCCGTTTTATTTTATGATTTAAAAAAGGAGGGACGAAAAATGTTTACGAAAAAGATACGAATATACATAACTTCGGATGAAAGAAATATCCTGGCAAAGAGCTTGATCGAGTTAAGAAATTCACTTATCAGAGAAGGGAAATATACCGATCCGGTAGATGATCTGCTTCTGAAGGTGCTTCAGCAATAGAAAAAGTACATAAAAAATATTTACATAGCCATCTCAATCAGGAGGTGGCTTTTTTCATGTAATTTTTCAGGAGGTAGAGATGAAAGTATTTGAAACAAAGAACAAGGCAAATGCAGATGCAGAGCGGAAAAAAGACAGGGAGCAGCTTATAGAGTTTATTAATGCTTTGGCAAGGACAACGGACAGAGCGATGATAAAGTCGGCAAAGGAAAAGCAGATCGAAATTTTTGCATATGTGGATGTGATTGGTAGAATCGGAGAATATGCAGATAATGGACAGTACAAGGTAGCCTACGATATGCTGCTTCAGGTCGCTTCCATTCTTGAAGCCGACGCAAAGATTCTTATCGAGAGTCTGCCGCTTCTGGACGATGAAGCCGTTGCTGTTTTCATGGAATACTATGCGGAGTATATCGTGGACACACATCTTATTGATATACTGCTTGAGATTCCGGAAGATGAGGAAGAGGAATGGGAGGAAGTTCCGCTTGAAGATGTGCTTGATGAAGCATATAGAGCGATCAAGGAGATGTTTTGCGGTGAGGTGAAAGTAAATGAAGGAAACGAAGATAATCGCCATATGTAATCAGAAGGGCGGCGTCGGGAAGACTACAACAGCAGTTAATTTAGGAATAGGACTTGTGAACGAAGGGAAAAAAGTATTGTTAGTCGATGCAGATCCGCAGGGCGATCTTACGACCTGTCTCGGCTGGAAAAATGGCGATGAATTGCAAACCACTTTGGCTGATCTTATGAACAATACGCTTATCGAAAAACCGCTGAGGAAGAGTGAGGGAATCCTGCACCATGAAGAAGGGGTAGATCTCATACCATCCAATCTGGGATTATCTGCTATGGAAATGAGTCTTGTCAATGCAATGAGCAGAGAATTAACCTTAAAGAATTGTCTGAAAGAGTTCAGAAAGGACTATGAATATATCCTTATCGACTGTATGCCGTCCCTTGGAATGATTACCGTGAACGCGCTTGCGGCGGCAGACAGCGTGATCGTTCCGGTGCAGGCTCAGTATCTTCCGGCAAAGGGAATGACACAGCTTGTGCAGACCATAGGGAAAGTGAAAAGAACGATCAATCCGAACCTGAAAATCGATGGTATTGTATTGACGCTTGTGGATAGCAGGACTAATCTTGCAAAGCAGACGCTGCGTATTTTAAGAAACCAATACGGAAATAGGATGAAGATCTATTCTTCTCAGATCCCGGTTGCAGTAAAAGCTGCTGAGACGAGCTTTAAAGGGAGAAGCATTTATTCTTATGATAAGAACAGTCCGGTTGCCAAAGCCTATGAAGAGCTTACGAAGGAGGTGATAAGGGATGGCGAGAAAACAAGAGATCGACTTCGATCTTCCGAAGCTCGATGACCTTTTCACAACGCAGGAAGAACGGGATGAAGCAAAACTGAAAAAGATTTACGACATACCTATCGATCAGATCGACGATTTTCCGGATCACCCGTTCAAGGTCATAGACGATGAGGACATGCTGAACCTTACCGAAAGCATTAAGGAGTATGGGATAATTACTCCTGCTATCGTAAGAAAGAAGGAAGATGGCAGATATGAACTTATCGCGGGGCATAGGAGAAAGAGAGCCTGCGAGCTTGCAGGGCTTGAGACGCTTCGATCAGAAGTCGTTGATATGGAAAGAGATGAAGCCATTATCTTTATGGTGGATTCCAATCTCCAGAGAACAAAGATACTTCCGAGCGAGAAAGCGTTTTCATATAAGATGAGACTTGAGGCTATGAAGAGACAGGGAAAGAGAACAGATTTAACTTCTGTGCCGTTGGCACAGAAGTTAAATGGAAAGACATCGCGTGAGATATTAGGAAAACAAGTTGGAGAGAGTCAAGATAATATCAGGCGATATATCCGTCTTACAGAGCTGACCCCTGAAATACTGGAGATGGTCGATCGAGAGGAAATCGCGCTTCGCCCTGCCGTTGAGCTTTCCTATCTTCCCAAAGAGCTTCAACAGAATCTCCTTGAGATCATGGATATGGAACAGTGTACTCCGTCCCACGCACAGACACTGCGAATGAGGCGGATGTTGGAAAATGGAAAACTGACAGGGGAAGCGCTTCTTGCCATCATGCAGGAAGAAAAGCCGAATCAGAAAGAACGGCTTGTTTTAAGAGACAGTAGAGTGCAGAAGCTCTTTCCGAGGAATCTTCCTGCTGAAAAGCGGGAGGAATATATCATAAAAGCGATGGAGTATTACGGCAAATACCGTGAGAGGCTGAAAGAAAGCAAAGAGCGGTAAGTACAGCAGGAGTATCTTTGCCGTTTCCTTCCCCATACCCCAACCTTTGGACAACCTGTAACTTACTGAAAAAGAAGAATCTTACTCATAAGTATAGCCATCTGCAATGCAGCAGATGGTTTTTACATATAGCCTGAAGTCCGCAGGCAATATGAATTTAACGACAAGGAGGGTAAAGAGCTATTGCGGACATTCTCCCTTAAGAATCAGGGAATTGGAGGAGTAACATGCAGAATATACGAAAGAAAAACAGGAGTAGGATTCTTGCAGGTCTTCTATGCATTGCGCTGCTTATCGGCATGATGCCGTTTAATGCAATAAACGCTCATGCGGCAGACGGGAAGATCACGATCAGAGTAGGTGAAAGGATCGACTACAGTTCACATTTCACCCATTATTTTTACGCCGGGGATAAAGGAAGCCCTGTTTACTGTGCTCAGCCGCAGCTTCCAACGCCGGGATCGGGAACGTATTCATACAGTTTCTTAAAGCCGGATTCGGTTTTGGCAAAGTGTCTTTACTACGGATATGGCGGACCGGGATTTTCCGAGTATACGGATAAAACGCTCAGCGGCCAGTGGGATGGAAAGGATGACGCCTATGCGCTTACGCACATCATAATTTCCATTGCGTATGATAAGACGACAAGTGAAGATGTTGATCCGTTTAGAGGACTCAGCGGGACATGGAAAACAAAAGCACAGAATCTGTATAACTATGTGAAGAGCCTGCCGGATCCGCCGGTAAATTACAGAGCGTATCTGATCAAGGTGGATGGGTGCCAGGATCTTTTAGGGTCGTTTAACGACACAGGAAGTATAAAGCTTAAAAAAGCGTCTGTAAGTGGCGTAGTAACTGACGGGAATCCAAACTACTCCCTTGCGGGAGCGAAATATGGCGTTTATTACGGAAGTGAGCTGATCGGAACGATCACGACGAATTCTTCCGGTGAGGGAAGTCTTGACAATGTTCTCGTTGCAAATTACACGGTAAAGGAGATTGCACCATCGAAAGGCTATGCGATCGATGTGTCGGGTCATAATGTAAGTGTGAAAGCTGACACTCAAGTGACGGTAAATGTAAAGGAAGTACCGCAGGTAAATCCTATGGATCTCGTGCTCCAGAAGCTCGATCTTGAGACAGGAGAAAACAGCCCGCAGGGCGGAGCGAGTCTTGCAGGAGCCGAATTTACAGTGGACTTTTATAAAGCAAAGGCGGAAAGCAGTGTATCCGGGATGGAGCCGGAACGAAGCTGGACATTCAAGACCGATGAAAACGGGCAGATAAAGTTCACGAAAGAATATCTTGTTTCAGGTGATGATTTTTATTACGCAAACGATGGAAAGACCATAAGCCTTCCGCTCGGAAAGGTTGTTATCAAAGAGACAAAGGCTCCGGAAGGGTATCTTTTAAGCGATGCGGTATATACGGTGAATATCACCTCTGAAGGAACGAGCGAAACCGTCAGGACATATAACGCGCCTGATGCACCGGAGCAGGTAAAGAGAGGGGATCTGGAATTTGTAAAAGTGTCGGATGGCGATTTAAACAGGCTCGCTAATGTGCCGTTTAAACTCACATCGCTTACGACAGGAGAAAGTCATATTCTCGTGACTGACAAGAACGGATATGCAAGTACCAGCGCAGAATGGAATTTGCATACGGCAAATACGAACAGGGGCGAAACATCAGAGGATGGTATCTGGTTTGGAACATCTGCGCCTGATGATAATAAGGGCGCACTGATCTATGATGACTATGAACTTGAAGAATTAAGGTGTGAAGCCAATAAGGGGATGATGCTTCTGAAGTTCAAAGTTAGTGTATATAAAGACAGCGTAACCATTCCTCTCGGCACGCTTACGGATGACCGTATCGAAATAGGGACAGAGGCATTGGATGAGGAAACGGGCACTCATTTTGGAACAGCAGAAGAGACCGTGATCATCGTAGATACCGTTTCTTATGAAGGACTTGAAAAGGGGAAAGAATATAAATTGATCGGGACTCTGATGAATAAAGACACCGGAGAGCCTCTAAAGTCCGATGGGAAGCCAATCACTTCGGAGGTGACTTTCATAGCTAAAGGAGAAAGTGGTGAAGTGGAAGTCGAATTTGAAGTGGAAGGGAAACTGTTAAGAGGCAAGGCGGTCGTTGCCTTTGAAACGTTGTATTATGAAGACATCGAGCTTGCCATTCATGCAGATATCGAGGATGAAGACCAGAGCGTATACTATCCGGAAATCGGAACGAAGGCAAAAGACAAGGAGTCAGGGCTTAATAAGAGCATTGCAAATGAAAAAGTAACGATCGTTGATACTGTTTCCTATGAAGGACTTCAGAAAGGAAAGACTTATACCCTGAAAGGTACTTTGATGGATAAGGAGACGGAAAAGCCGCTTCTTATCGGTGGCGAAGAGATCACCGTAGTAAAGAAATTCAAGGCAGAAGATATTTCCGGTGAGGTAAGTGTGGAATTTGCGATCAATGCTTCCGATCTTGACGGAAAGGAAATTGTTGTCTTTGAGAGCCTGTATAAAGGGGATAGAGAGCTTGCAGTCCATGCAGATATTGAGGACGAAGGGCAGACGATTTCATTCCCTGAGATCGGGACAACGGCAAAGGATGGAAGTGATGGGGATAAGATTCTTTCTTCTGATGGCGAAGTGACGATTGTAGATACGGTGGAATACGACGGTCTTATAGAAGGCAGGAGTTATACTCTGAAAGGCACTTTGATGGATAAAGACACAGAAAAGCAGGTCTTGATAGATGGAAATGCGATTACAGCGGAAGCAACTTTTATCGTGGAAAAAGAGAGCGGAACTGCGGAAGTGACCTTTAAATTCGATGCAGGACGCTTAAATGGAAAAGACCTTGTTGTATTTGAAACACTTTACTATGCAGATTCTGATATAGAAGTGGCAGATCATAAAGATATCGAAGATGAAGGCCAGACCGTTACTGTAGAAAAGCCTGTAATGCCGGACACTCCAAAGACAGGGGATGATTTCAATGCCTGGATCTGGATCGCACTGCTTGTAATAGCGAGCGGAACGATTGCAGCTTTGCAGATAAGAAAAAAGAACGGGCAGGAAAACACGGATGACGAAGAGTAAATAGTTTTTACAGAGGAGCAGTAAGCAGATTGCTCCTCTGTTTTCTGTAAATGGAGAGGTGATATGTGTTTGTTTCGAATGGATTTGGCGATCCGCTTTGGAATTCATGCTGCCATTATCATGCAGTTTCTTTGGGAACACTTAAAGCCCGGAGTGTGTGATGAGCGGATCAGGAAATTCAATAACAAAAGATGGTACAGGTGCTCGCAGAAGATGATAAGCGGATTTCTTCCTTTTCTCAGCCGCAGCATGATACAGGATGCCATGGGAACGCTGGTAAAGCAGGATGTGATTAGAAAAGGATGTCATAATGAGAATCCATTTGATAAAACGAACTGGTATTCTTTTACGGAGTACGGCGAGTATCTTATGAGAGGAGAATAAATCGTGAAGATATTATGTGAGGAATGCTGCTATTACGATGTAAGATCCGGGCTTTGCGGGTTTTGTATGAAAAGGATCGTAAGAGAGGTGGAGGAAAAGTTAAATGGCGATGGACAAGACGACGATAAAGGTACTGAATAAGCTGTTCGAGCATGGATATCGAACGGAAAAGGCGATCTTGAATTTCAGCCTGGAGGATATTCAGAAGATAGAGTGTTATGCACCGTCAGAGATCGCAGCGCTGATAGGACTTAAAGAAGCGGTAAAAGGAAATAAGGTGATTTCCTACCTCAGCGGTGGGGAAGAGAGTAATTAATGGTTGTTTTGCTCATGACAGAGCATTGAAAGGATGGTAAAGATATGAACAGAAATAATAATATCAGTTTTGAAGTCGTAGAAAAAATAGGAGTGCTTGCGACATATCAGAGCGGATGGAAAAAGGAACTTAACCTTGTCTCTTGGAATGGAACTACTCCTAAATATGATATTCGTGACTGGGATCCTTCGCATGAACACATGTCGAGGGGAATCACACTGAATGAACAGGAAGTGAAAAAGTTCAGGGAGCTGATAGCAGATAGAGATCTGGCAATATCTGCAGGCTCCCGTGATAAAAAGGAAAAGGATTATGAAAGATAAGGTGATATAAATGGGCTGGGTGACTACGCAAGAAATCGAAAAGGCAAGACAGATCGATCTTCTGACATACCTGAAGCTTTATGATCCGAGTGAGCTTGTCAGGATCGGAAATGATATTTATTCGACCAGAACTCACGATAGTCTTAAGATCAGCAACGGTGCATGGATGTGGTTTTCCAGAGGGATCGGAGGTTACAGCGCGCTTGATTACCTTATAAAAGTAAAGGAGATCCCGTTTGTTGAAGCCGTTAATTTATTAAACGACAAGGGGTGCGCATATCGCAGCACCCCTGCTTCATCTAAAGGAAAACTTCAGGATAAGAAGCTGCTGCTTCCGGAAAGAAACGCAGGGAACAGCAGAGTAGTTGCATATCTTTGCAGGAGAGGAATCGATCTTGAAATCATAAAATACTGCATTGAAAATAACCTTTTATATGAATCCAGAGAATATGGCAATGCGATTTTTGTGGGATATGATAATGAGAATGTCCCAAGGTATGCATCTTATCGTGCCACAAATGGGATGAGGATCTTAGGTGATGCTACCGGAAGTGATAAGCGGTACTGTTTCAAAATATTAAGTCCGGCAAGCAATAGTACGCATATTTTTGAAAGTGCGATCGATCTGCTTAGCTTTGCTACCCTGCGAAAAATGGACGGATTTGACTGGAAAGAAGAAAACCTTGTATCCCTTGCCGGCGTATACAGACCGAGAGCTGACGGCACATCAAAAGTGCCTGTTGCTCTTCAGAAGGTCCTTTCGGAAAACTGCAGGACATATGATCTGCATCTTCATTTTGATAATGATTTTGCAGGAAGAACCTCTGCAAAGGGACTTATGAAGGCTCTTGAGGGTGTGTATGCGGTCTACGATGAACCGCCGCCATACGGCAAGGACTTTAATGATTATTTATGTAGACGAATACGCTTTTATGAAATAGAAGAGGAAAAGGAGATGATGAAAAATGGGAGAGAACGATAAGTTAAAAGTACTGTATATTGAACCGATGAAAACTCCAAAAATCGTTGAAATCGATGGTGATTTAGAGTCTATGCAAAACCTTGTTGGAGGATATATTGAAGAGTATATGCCTTTTGAAGATGAGGTCGCGATCGTTTGTAACGATGAAGGAAAGATCAATGGACTTGAACCAAACCGAGGGATATTTGATAAGGGAGGAGAGCTGCAGGATATAATCTGCGGTCCTTTTTTTATCTGCTATGCGCCGGTAGAAAGCGAAAAATATCTTTCGCTTCCGGATAATCTCAGAAAAAAATATGAAGAAATGTTTCGTCATCCCGAGATGATCACGCGTAAAGATACAGACGATATCAGGATAATGAGGTTGCCTTTGCCTGAAAAAACGATGGGAAGAGAGGAGAGATAGAGATGGAGATGACTCTTGCTCAGCTTAAGGAATATGTTGAAAGCATGCCGGAAGAAACAATGGTAGTGGTCGATATGTCGGTATATTTGGAGGATGATGAAGATGGAGAATAAGTATGAGCTCGACATGGTAAGTATAAGGCTTGTGAAGGAGCCGGGCATTTTTTCTGATAAAAAGGTAAGAGGTGTAGATGATGCAGTAGAGGTGATCGGAGAATATATCAGTGAGTATGACAGGGAGATATTTTGTGTCATGAATGTAAAAACGGACGGCAGCGTGATCAATATGAATATCGTAAGTCAGGGTACACTCAACAGTTCAGAAGTAAGTCCGAGAGAGGTTTTCAAGAGCAGTATCCTTTCAAATTCAGCAGCTGTCCTGCTTTTCCACAATCATCCGAGCGGTGATGTAAAGCCCTCTAAGGCGGATTACGAGGCAACTAAAAGACTGGTTCAGTGCGGTAAGCTCTTAGGCATACCGGTCATGGATCACATCATAGTCGGTGCAGGAAAAGGATATAAGTACAGTTTTTTGGCGCATAATGAATTGGGACTGTCATACAAACAGGCAGTTAAAAAGAGGGAGGTACAGGAGCGGTAAGCTCATGTACCTCTTTTAGCAAGCACTGCATTTCTACTCCTGCGGATCAGAAATGCCTGCTTTTTAGGGGAGACCCCTAAGACCCCAGAAAGGAGAAAAGATATGAAACGAACAATCAAGAAACAGATCTGGCTTAACAGAGAAGAGGCGCAGCAGCTCCAGAAAAAAGCAAAAAAGGCGTGTCTTACGGAAGCCGCGCTCATAAGACAGCTTCTTTCAGGTTACGAGCCGAGGGAAGCTCCGGGAGATGAGTTCTATAAATTCAACAGGGAGCTTTCCCATATCGGAAACAATCTGAACCAGATCGCCATAAAAGCAAACAGCAGCGGACAAGTAAGCCCGCAGGATTTAGATACGGAACTCAGAAGGCTCCACGCATTTCAGGCGGCGGTGGAAGAAGCCGTTTTTGGATACGGAAAAGGCAAGTGATGGGAACCACGAAGATATGGAAGGTCAAGACCAATCTTACGAGGGCGATCGACTATGCGACGGATTCAAGGAAGACTGCTCTGAAATCGGATATTGGGAATGTGATCGGGTATGCGTCGGATGAAGGAAAGACTTTGAGCGGAAGATATGTGACCGCGCTCAACTGCAATGTGACTTATGCAAAGGAGCAGTTCGAAACGATCAAGAAGCGGTTTGGCAAGGAAGATGGAATCTTAGCATTTCATGCTTATCAGAGCTTTGCAGATTATGATGACATTACACCGGACATGGCGCATGAGATTGGGGTGAAGCTCGCCGAAGAGCTTTGGGGAGACCGTTTTCAGGTGATCGTGGCTACACATCTTAATACAAAGTGTCTTCACAATCATTTTGTGATCAACTCGGTATCATTCGCGGACGGGAAAAAGTATCATGACTGCCGGAGTGCTTACCGGCATATGAGGGAGGTATCAGACAGCATTTGCAGACAGTACGGACTTACTGTTATAGAAAAACCAAAAGGTCATGGAGAGCCTGTGTATATGTCTCAGATGAGTAAAGCCGGAATGCCTACAAGGTATAACATGGCAAGGCAGGCAGTTGATGAGGCGATAGCCTTGAGTCTTAACCTACGGGAATTTGAACTGCACCTTAAAAGCCTAGGATATCGTGTACAGCTTAATCCGAGAAGAAAATACTGGACAGTGACACCTAAAGGGTGGGAAAAGCCTATCAGGCTTATGCGGCTCGGAAAAGAATATACGAACGAACGGATCATGCAGAGACTGTCTGCCAATCCGGAAAGTGTCCGGTTCAAAAGCTTTCAAAAGCGTAAGCCTTTGAAAAAGCAGTATCTTCTGCTGACGAGAAAAGATCGTATAGGAAAAGTGGGAGGTTTACGGGGGCTTTACCTGAAATACTGCTATATGCTCGGCTATCTTCCGAAGTACACGCAAGGTGCGAACAAAGTGCCTGAAATTTTAAGAGAAGACCTGCTTAAATGCGAGAAGTATACAAAGCAGATCCGGCTCCTCAGCAAGTATGAAATCCATACAGATGAGGAGCTTTTTTCTTTTTTGGAACAAAAGGAGCGTGAAAAGGAAGATATAACGGAGAGGAGGGAGATTTTACGAAAAGAATACAGAAGGGTGCTTCCGGAGTCTGAAAAGAAAAAGCTTAAAGTACAGATAGCGGCTTTTACAAGTACCTTAAAGGATATCAGAGGGGAGGTGAGGCTTGCAGAGGACATAAATGTGAGCACTGAAAGTATGGCAAAGAAAATGGAACAGATAGAAAGAGAAAATCAAAAGGAGGTGATGAGCAGATGATGGCAGGGGTGCGCGGAACGGATACCGAAAAAAGAGAGAAAAAAGAGAATCAGAGAAGGCTTGTTAATATTGCAAAAATGGCATAATTATGATAAAATAACGCCATAAAAAGAAGAGATAGATAATGGAGGCAGAGAGATGATTAACATAAGACCGGTTTCTGATTTGAGAAATAACTTCACGGAGATTGAATCCATTGTAAAAAATGGCGATGCAGTTTATCTGACGAAGAACGGATATGGTTCCATGGTGGTTTTAAGCCTTGAGCAGTATGCCGCACTGACGGAAGAAGTAGAGATGAAGTTGGATGAGGCGGATAAAGCGGCAGCAGCAGATGAAACACGCTATACCGCCGGCGAAGTGTTTGGAAGGGTGAGGGAGCGTATTAATGGGAAATAAAAAATATGATGTGCGCTTTCTTCCGTTATTCGAAGAGGATTTATATGAAATCGTTGCTTACATTACGGAGCGTTTGAAAAATCCGGTGGCAGCAAATAAGCTGATTGATGATGTAGAAAACGCTATTATAAAAAGAAGCAGCTATGCAGAGAGTTTTGAACCATACCATTCAGTAAAAGAAAGAAAATACCCATATTACAGAATCTATGTGGGGAATTATGTTGTGTACTATGTTGTGATCGACGACGTAATGGAAGTTAGAAGAATTCTTTACAACAAAAGAAATGTAAAAGACAAGTTATAAAAGCCGAAAGAACCCGATTTTTCGGGTTTTTTAGTGCCATTAGTTGAGAGGGAGGTGATGAGCAGATGATGGCAGGAGGAGATGCTGCAGAGCAGGTCGTGAGATTATCTCTTGAAGGACTTGAAGTGGTGGTGAGGATAAGCGGAGAAGGCGCGAAAAATCTTGCTGTGATTTTAGCTGCAACTCTTAGGGAAGAACATAAGACGAAAGGAAAAGCAAGGCTGACGAATCTGATCAAGTCCGGAAAGGAATTAAAGGTATTTTCTGTTCGTAACGGAGACCTTAAAAAGTTTTCTTCCGAGGCGAAGCGGTACGGCGTCCTTTATTGTGCGCTGAAAGACAAAAGCAATAACAGTGATCATGCGACAGTTGATGTGATCGCGAGGGCAGAGGACGCTTCCAAGATCCAGAGGATCATGGAACGCTTTGAACTTGCCTCTGTCGATAAAGCAGAAGTTTTGGGAGAAGTG
>CALCKF010000068.1 GCA_937966095.1 uncultured Eubacterium sp. | reverse complement strand
GTAAAAATGGAAAGGAGAGTATGATTTAGCTTCTAATTAATCATACAAGAAGCAACATGAAAAAACGGATATTGAGTTTATTAGTCTGCACTGCAATGCTGCTTGGAATGCTGCCAACGATAAGTTTTGCAACAGATGATTTTGACAATGAGACCACTCCGTCTGTCAGCGCCGATACGGAAGCTGAGCAGGAGGGGACCATTACTGATGAGGAGGAAGGGGACATAACGTCTGATGATGTTTCTTCTGAGGGGTCTGAATCTGTTAAAAACCAGAAGAAATCAGTAGAAAAAACTTCTGAATCTCCTGATCTTGCAAAAAGTGCGTCAATGACAGGCACCGGCAATCCGGATGCTCCTTATATAATATCAGATGCCTCGGATCTGAAGGAATTCGCCGGGATTGTAAACGAAGGAGATACGGATGCATGTGCGACTTTGGAAAACGACATTGTGCTCAGCAAATCTGAACAATGGACACCTATCGGAACCAGTACGAAGTCTTATTCCGGTACCTTTGACGGAAATGGACATATCATAAGCGGCCTGTATATCAGCAACGACAATGATAATCAGGGTCTGTTCGGCTATGTAGCCGGCGGCACTATTCGTAATCTGGGACTTACAGATACCGATATTTCAGCCGGAGGATCTGTAGGAAGTATTGCCGGAAATTTAGATGGCGGTACCATAGAAAATTGCTATAATGTCGGAACCGTATCCGGCGCAAGACAGATAGGCGGCATCGTGGGGAACGCATACGGAGAGACCACCATCAAGAACAGCTACAATGCAGGATCTGTTACCGCCAGTAATTCCAACGCAGGCGGTATTGCAGGGCAGATCTCCGGCGGAAGCGTAGAAACCAGCTATAATGTAGGAAGTGTCAGCGGTGGCAATGCAGGAGGCATTGTAGGATCAGCTGTGAACTGCATCGATACGAACTGCTATTATCTGGATACCAGCGCTCAGGCCGGTGCAGGAACAGGTAAGGTTTTGGCCACAGAACTGTTGCTGACCGATATGCTGGGAGAAGAAGCTGCTCAAAATATGACAGGTTTCGATTTCAAAGATGTCTGGGGAATAAAAGCGGATAGCGGAGTACAGATTATAGAAGGCGAGATAGATGCTTCATACACCGCTACTTTATATTATCCTTATCTTAAAATTTTTGGAGAGCAAAGCGCATATGGACATGAGATTTCCGGCAAAAGGATGAAGACAGAGACGGGAAGCGACGGAAAAGAATATTATCTCATTTATAACCAGGAACAGCTCAGCACTTTCAGGGACATGGTAAATAACACTTTAACTGAAGATGAGATTAATTTAGGGTATGTAAACTCAACATCTGTAAACGGTAAACTGATGAAGGATATTACTCTTAATGAAGGGATATCCTTCAGCGAAGACGGCTACTCGGGCGAAACGCCGGAGCAATGGACACCTATCGGGAACAGTACTACATATTCATATTCCGGCACCTTTGATGGAAACGGAAAGAAAATTTCCGGAATTTACTGTGAAAATCCAAGTGATACTCCGGCAGCACTGTTCGGGTATATAAATAATAATTGTACATTAAGAGACATTACCGTTGATAACAGCTACCTGACAAGTTCCGCAAAAGAAGCCGCAGGTATAGCCGGCTGTGCAGACGGAAACAGCCTTATAACCGGATGCTCAACCACAAGCAGCGTATATATCATTGTCTCCGGTACGAAAGCAGGCGGCATTCTGGGCTCCAATAACGGTGCTTTTAAAGTGGAGACATGTTTTAACAACGGGTATATTTCCGGTACCAGCAGTTCCTACATAGGAGGAATAGTCGGAAGTATAGATGAAGATGGTTCAACAATAACAGGATGTGTAAATTATGGAACGGTAACCGGAGGGCTAAACAGCGGCGGAATAGTAGGTTACATATATTTTGTTGATGGAACTGTTACAAACTGCAAAAATGAAGGAAATGTAGACGGCACTTATGCAGGAGGTATCGTAGGCAACCGTTATTACGGATCCGAAATAAGAAACTGCAGCAACAGCGGAACGGTTAAGGGTGAGTTTGTGGGCGGTATTGCAGGATATACGATTGGCAATGATATTATCGGCAGCTGCGTAAATACCGGAACCATTATCACAAGAGGCGGTGACAAAGAGGCATTTGCCGGAGGGATTATAGGTCAAATGCTTCAAGCCGGAGATGATTCATTGATAAATTGCCACAACAGCAGTGACATTACTGTCGGAGACGGCGATGAAGTAGCGGCTGATAGTAAAAAGAGTGGAATGAATGTCGGCGGTATAGTAGGGTATATAGAGGCCAATTTTGAAGGAACTATAAGCGGATGTTCCAACAGCGGTGACATTACCGGAGGATCAAATGCAAGAATAGGCGGTATCGCAGGCTATTCCTTACAGATGATCATGACCAGATGTTTCAATACCGGAAAGATTTCCAATAACCTCGGAAATGACAAATCTTATATAGGCGGCATAGCGGGATTGATGCGGGGATCTGATATTTACGAGTCTTATAATACAGGTACTATTTCCGATGAGGGAGAAAACAGTC
The DNA here is from genome assembly GCA_937966095.1 of uncultured Eubacterium sp. Classification (GTDB taxonomy): domain Bacteria; phylum Bacillota; class Clostridia; order Peptostreptococcales; family Anaerovoracaceae; genus Lentihominibacter. The sequence continues at coordinate 8,847 of CALCKF010000068.1, read as the reverse complement.
GTCTTGGCGGCGCAGCAGGATCTGAATTGACATACGTTGTGGGAGCAAATACCATGCCTACATATGAGAGGAGTATTATACAGAGTTTCTATAATTGCGGCGAGATTATAACGTCGGCAGGTAATTCCTATGCAGGCGGAGTTGTAGGCGAAGTTGGTACAGCTACACAAGATTCATCAGTTGTCCAAAACTGCTACAGTATCGGCAAAATTAACGCAAATACTAATAATTCATTTGCTTGCGGCATAGCTGGAATGGAAGTCCAGGGTTCAAATTGTGTAAAAGAAGATTGCTATTATCTTGAAAGCAGCGCATCAAAGGCGACGCCGAATACAGAAGATGGAAAATTTACCTCGGAAGAACTGGGAAGTACCGGCGGCCTTCTGGCAAAGCTTCGCACAGACGGCTATACTGATGTATGGGCACAAGCACTGGGAAAGGTGATATCTGGCGTAAATCAGCAGCCGGTTTTCGTATGGCAGAAATCTTCTTCTACAGAAGCACTGACCGTAACTGTAGATACAGGAAGCTATGTGTCCGGTGAATGGACAAAAGACAACGTGACAGTGACAGTCACAGCCTCAGACGCGACGGATGCAAAGGTATATCAGTATTCCATCAATGACGGCAGCAGCTGGACTGATATGGACACCTTCGGAGTGAGCGGCAGGCTTGTTATCTCAGATGAGACATCAGGAACATCATATATATTCCGTGCTGTGTCTGCATCAGGTAAAACCTGCACAGCCAGCGATGCTGTAACAGTCAGGATAGACAAGACATCTCCTACGATAAAAGTGACGGGAAATGCTGATTCATATGTGGAAGATCATGTTTATATAGAAGCTACTGCCGGGCCTTCGGAGATCGCCAAGGTGGAAGTTAACGGAACAGATATCACAGACACATATAGAGACGGCTATACCGTGACAGAAAATGGAACATATACATTTACCGTTACCAACGGAGCAGGAGCAAAGGCAACAGAAACCATAACATACGGCAACATCGGCAAGGCCAGACCTGCGGTCGAAATCGATTCGAGAGACTATGAAGATGGCGAGTGGACTGACAGTGATGTGACACTTTCCGCAGCCGATACAGAAACTGAGACTTCAGCCACATCCAAATTGAAATATAAAGTGGACAACGGCGAGTGGCAGGATTACGCAGGTGAGATTACTGTTTCTAAAAATACGGATCAGGACGGAGCTGTATACACTTTTAAAGCCATAAGTGATAAGGGTGTGGAGAGTGACGAAGTTTCCATTACAGTCAGGATAGATAAGACCGAGCCGCAGATCACAGTATCCGGAGATACAGAATCTTACTTACAAAGTGATGTTATAGGCTTAGATATAACGACAGGACCGTCGGGAATAGCCAAGGTGGAAGTAAATGGAAAAGACATCACTTCAACATATAAAGACGGCTATACCGTGACAGAAAACGGTGAATATACATTCACAGTGACAAACGGTATAGGAACTCAGGCTTCCGATACCATTACCTACCAGAATATAGACAGGGCAAAACCTGTGGTCGAGATCGACTCTGGCAGCTATGAAGAAGGAAAGTGGACCGGCAGTGATGTAATACTTATTCCGGAAAACAAAACAGTCAACCTGGGTAATACCACATATGAATACAAAGTGGACGATGGCCAGTGGCAGGATTGTTCAGAGTCTGTAACCATATCAGAAAGTACAGATGCAGACGGTGCAGTTTATACCTTCAAAGCCATAAGCGCCAGCGGAGTCGAAAGCGAGGAAGTTTCCATCACAGTAAAGGTGGATAAAAAAGCTCCGGCGATAGAAGCGACTGGCAACACCGATTCATACCTGCAGAGCGACAATGTCATTTTAAATATAACGACAGGACCGTCAGGAATAGCCAAGGTGGAAGTAAACGGAGAAGACATAACATCAACATATACCGAGGGCTATACCGTGACAAAAAATGGAACATATACATTCACCGTTACCAACGGAGCAGGTGTTACGGCTACCGATGTGATCGAATATAAAAATATAGATACCAAAGAGCCTGTGGTCAGGATCGATTCAGGAAGCTATAAAAACGGAGAGTGGATCAATAAGGATGTAACACTCACTCCTGAAAATACCACAGAAAATCCGGGCACAACCACTTACAGATACAAGGTGGACAACGGCGAGTGGCAGGAATATACCGAGCCGGTAGTTGTTTCAGAAAATACAGATGAAGACGGTGCGGTATATACCTTCAAAGCCATAAGCGCCAGCGGAGTTGAGAGTGGTGAGGTATCGATAACCGTTAAGGTTGATAAGACATTGCCGGATGGCGATATCAAAATAGAAGAAAATTCTGTAAAGAAATTTATTAACGAGATCACTTTCGGACTGTTTTTCAGAGACAATATAGATGTCAATATCACGGCGGAAGATAATCTCAGCGGAATAAATTCCATAGAATATTATCGCAGCAGCGAGGTACTTACTGAAGAACAGGTAGCTGCAATCGATGAGTGGTCAGAGTATACCTCCGGGATAAGCGAGACCGCGGCAGATGCTGAAAAGTTCATATATTATGTCAGGGTAACCGATATTGCAGGCAATGTGACATGTTTCGGAAGCAACGGCGTTGTCTTTGATCTGACAGCTCCTGAAATTTCCGGTGTAACGGAAAATGAGACGTATTACACTACTCAGAAGATCAAGGTGACGGATGCAAATCTGGACAATGTCACAGTGAATGGACAGAAGGTTGATGAGGAATCGCTGCTTGCCGGAAATAAAGATGCTGAATATATTATTGCTGCAGCGGATAAAGCAGGCAACCAGACAAGCATCAAGGTATTTATGAAGCCGACGGAAAGCCTTGCAGAGGCGATAGAAGGCATCACTTTGGAAAATGTTACTTCCGATGATGAGCAGACTGTTAAAGACTATCTGGATGATCTGAATACAGAACTTGCGAATGTGTATATCACAGAGGAAGAAGAAAGTATTCTTAACAAGCTTGCAGATGATGCCGAAGCACTGTCAGACAGGGTCGATGCGGCGGCACAGGCAGCTCATACAGAGGATATACTGCGGGCAGAGAGCATAACCGCAGATACGGTAGTACCATCTGACAGAGAAACCCTTGAAGCGGCAAAGGAAGATTTGCAGCAGGCTCTTGATGATTATGCCGGCAACTATACTGAAGAAGAAAAGGACAGGATCGAACAGCTTATTGAGCAAATTGAAGAGGCAATACAGCTTCTGCAAAGAGTTGAGGACGTAGAGGATGCTATATATGCGTTGCCGGATTCTGTAAGCCCTGACGATACAGAGATGGAAGAACAGATACTGGATGTAAAGGAACAGTATGACGCATTGAGCGAATATGAGCAGTCTATTGTTTCCGAAAAGGCAAAAACGAAGCTCAACGACCTGCTGGATCAGCTTTATGATTATCAGATTATTGAGGGGAACAGCAGTATATGGACTCGTGGCGATGCTAAGGGACTGACTTTTGTGGCAAACGGAGCATACAGCAAGTTCGTTGGTATCCAGATCGACGGGAAACTGGTAAATGACAACAGCTATACTGTTGTGAGCGGCAGTACAGTGATCACATTAAATCCGGAGTATCTTAACAGGCTGTTAACAGGACAGCATATGATAACGGTGCTGTATACGGATGGAGAAGCTTCAGGAGTGTTTACTGTTGTTGAGAAACAGGCAGGAGCATTCGGAATTGCGACCGGAGACAGCAGCAATATTATACTTTGGGGCGCATTGATATTTATCAGTGCCTGCATTCTGATAATTATTCTGATTGCAAACAGAAAGAGGAAAAGCGCAAGATAAACGACTTTATGACATAAGCCGGGGCGATACCTGATTACAGCGGTATCGCCCAAAAAATATATTTTTACTGTAATTGATAAAATATTGAGGTGGAGGAAAGGGAGAATGAAAAAAGCATTTAAAAAACGACTTACTGCTCTGGCAGCGGCGCTCTGTCTTATCGTGTGCATGATGCCGGTGGAAGTAAACGCAGACGAGGCAGACACGGTAAAATATGTGGCGCTTGGCGACAGCATTACAAGAGGCTACGGACTTGATGATCCTGAGATCATGTCATTTCCCAAGCTTATATCAGATGAACAGGGATATTCTATTGTAAACTACGGAACAGACGGAGCAACCTCGGAAACGCTTCTGGAAAGTCTCTCAGATAAGGAAGTGGCTGCGGATGTCGCATCAGCTGATATAATAACAATCACCATCGGAGGAAATGATATGATGGGAGCCCTGTATTCGTATATTGCAGCGGAGTGGAATAGTCAATATCCGGGTGGGGAGCAGAAGGATGCAAGCGATATAAATGATGCTCTTGAAAATAAAAACAGCAATATGCTGATATTTGCTCTCGGTGTGATTGATGGATTTACGAAGTCTGAGGAGGCAGAACAGGCTGTTGCAGCTTTTACGCAGAATCTCGGGGGAATCATAGAGGAGATAAGGGAAGCGAATACTGATGTCCTGCTGTTTGTGGCTACACAGTACAATCCGTATAAATGGCTTCCGGATCAGTGTAACGATTCATATAAGGATAATGTCGAGAAAATAGCAGATATATTTGATAGCGGGGTATCAGTATTGAACGATGTTATAAACTCAGGAGCTCAATCAGGTGCATATGTTTCGGTAGATGTATACGGTGCATTTAATGAGTCAGAAACTGATCTGAGTAATGCTAAATACAGTTCTACGCTTATGGGCTCTTGGGTTATTCCTGAGGTTGATTTGGATTTCCATCCGAATGAAGAGGGGCATGAGGCGATCGCAGAGACTATGATAGCAGCCATAAATACAACTGTGCAGACTGCTCTGGAAAAAGCCGTGAAAGCAACTGAAGCACTTGGGACGATAACAGCAGATCAGAAAGATGTATCTTCAACAGAGACTGCACAGGCATGGGTAGCAGGGCAGATTCAGTCCATTCCGGCAACCGGATTGAGTGTATCAGGTGCTTTGGATAAATTTGTACCTGCAGCAGCCGGAACGGCAGATAATCCTGCCGGAACAGACGGATCATTTGATATTATTGCAACATTTGGACTTGCCGGCCAGTCACATACAGTTACGATACCTGTCGTGATCAAGGCGACTGCATATACGACGCCGGATGAAAATGAACAGCAGACAGACGATGATACAGCTGTGAAGGACACATCATCATCGCCAAAGACGGGAGATTTCTCAGCATATGCTCCATATGCCGCACTGATGATGGCGGCTGCGGCAGCTGCAGCGGTCGCATACAGAAAAATATCGGGGCGCAGAGTATAATGCCGTATTATTTCCGGCTTTCGCTGATGAAGGATGATGCTTCCTGTGCCTGCGCTAAGGGGAGGATCACAGGATATATATCAGTGGATAGTCAGTAAGGATCTGCAGTGTGCATGAATACAAGGTATGATAATTGATCAGCTTTATCTATTAAAAAACATTTTGCTTTACTTTATGTGACCAACATGATAATATAGTCATATAAAACGGAAGTATTGATATGACAGATAAATCATATGGCTTATGAAGGTTTAAAACCCTTGCAATTGCTTGCGATTGCAAGGGTTCTTCTTTTGGATCATTTAGAGATTACGGAGCTTTTAAAATGAAAAATATAAATATAACTGAATGGACTGGATTGAGTTACGATGGCTGGATAAAATTATTCGAGCAAAATGATAAAAACCGTCTAATTATAAATAAAAATTTATTAGGGACTCTTTCAACAAAACAAAAGAAGCTGATTGCTCCGTCAATCAGTGCATTTCAACAAGGAGAGAAAAGTGAAGGAAACTTTCTAAGAAAATATGCTGATAAATTTGCTGAAAAATATAATGAAAATTTATTCCCAAAAGCTATTGATTGGTTTATAAAAGAGGAAAATTTCCATTCTTCGTATTTGAGTATATTTATGTATGGAGAGAAGATTACTTCACGCAGAAAAAATTGGCTGGATAGGATTTTTACAAATATCAGAAGATCTGCTTCAATAGAATCTGAAATTATAACTCTTGTTACAGCGGAGATTGTAGCTCTTACCTATTATGATCTCCTTGCGTCAGCAACAGATTCGACAGAGTTAAAAAGAATTTGCAAGCAGATGATAGATGATGAAATGCCGCATATTGTTTTTCAGTCCTATACCATTTCTCATTTTAAGCAGACTGGATTTCTTAAATTAAGACGAAAGATACTTATGGAAATAACGACTGTATTTGTATATATCGCATTTTATGATTTTTTTAAGAAAAACTCATGTACATTTACTTATTTCAGGAGTGAAAATATCGGCTATTTAGATCAATCTGAAGAGATAATAAAGGATATGAAAAAAATTCAGGCCCAATAATATAAGCAAATAAAAAAGGTTTGATGCTTTAACTTGGTTTATATATGTATCTGAAGGAGAATGACGTAAAGTTCTATGGAAACAGTGTTGATTTTGATATATAATTGACCGGAAAAGAGGTTTAAACATATGTTGGAGAAAATGCTGACGGTTTCAGTCAAAAATAAAGAGCAGCCTATCCACTGGCATGATTTACTTGAGATCGATCTTGTAATTGAGGGAGAAATGGAGGTAGTCAGGAACAACAGATCATTTTCTGTCGGAGAGGGCGAGATGATAGTTTTGAATCGTGACGACGTTCATTCTGTAAACAAAAAATCGGATGATCTGCTATATATAGAGCTGCATCTGGGGATGGAATATTATAATCAGTATATCCCGGATATATGGATGGTATTATTCTATTGTTCACCGGAAGAAAATGATATCATTTCTCAAAATCTCAAAGCTGAAATGAAGAGCCATATATGTAATATCGTAAGTCTGATGGATGATCACAGCAATAATCCGGATGCCGAAAAGAAAATGATATACTACTGTATAGATATACTGAGCACTTTAAAAATGGCGTTTTCGGCAAAAAAGAATACGGAAACAGAACCATTGAGCGAGGAACAGAGTGACAGGATGTGGAAAGTCATCGACTATATGTATGACAACTATAACAGAAAGCTCACATTAAACGAAGTGGCTAGTCAGGTCTATATCAGCGGAGACTACCTTTCAAGACTTTTGAAAAAGCAGAACGGCATGAGCTTCGAAGAGTTTCTGAGCTTTATAAGGGCAGAAATGTCAGTCAGAAATCTCCTGAATACAGATATGAAGATAACGAATATCGCTTATGACTGCGGTTTTTCTGCTCCGAAATACTATAATACCGCATTTATGAAAATTTACGGATGTACTCCTGCTGAATACAGAAAGAAGAATAAAAAGAACTTCATGATGGAAAGGCAGAAAGAAGCGGCAAAAGTCATTTATGATGAGGGGATAGAAAAAAGATATTTTCTGGAGTCATTGGAAAAATATAAGATCCTGTCAGCCGGCGCTGATGTTCTTCAGGAAAAAATATGTATCGATGCAGGGAATATAGAAAACACCGGGATGCAGATCCGTGAGATCCGATATCTTAAAACGAGACCAAAAGATCTGTATAGCTATATGATGCAGACTGCGCTGACTGAAGTGGATCTTCCATGTTTTTCTCCGAAAGAAGGTATATACGTATGGAAGACAAATGATACTTTAAAGCTTATGCTGTTTAATTTCGTAAACATGGGCAGGAAAGAATATCTTCTTCAGATAAACGGGCTTTTAAAGACAGAGAGATATATATATTGTCGTGAGAGAACACCTGAAATACCTGAAAGCATGAATAAAATAATATATAAGGGAGAGGCATATAAGCTTGACCGTGATATTATGAAGAATGTATATAACAGAACTTTTGAATATGGCGAGGTTGCCAATGAACAGCAGCTGTTCATGGATATAGAGCTGAATGAAGAGCAGATAATGAAAATAACACTCCAGAAAATATAACAGTATAAATAAGATTATCAGGGATAATATATATGATGATTCCGCACAGATAATGAGATTTTTTCTTGATCTGTGCGGAGTTTTTTGAATTTATTAAAAATTGAAACGATATTATTAATGAATATCATATAAAAGGCGTGTATAAGTAAATTATCTTAAATAGTCGTTGTTATATGTTGTTTTTATTAACGGAGGTAGCTATGAAAAACGAAACTAAGAAAGAAAAGGTGACATTGGCAGCAACGATCGGTTACGGACTGGGCTCTATGGTTCGTACAGGTGAAAATCTGTGGGGATTTTATCTAAGCTATTTTCTCGTGACGGTAGCCGGAGTCAATGCTGCCGCTGCGGGGACGATAAGCGGGGCTGCACTCCTTATGGCATCAGTATGGTGTGTGTTTATAGGATATATTTCAGATAACAGCAGATCGAAATATGGTAAACGAAGGCCGATAATGCTGACCGCTATATTCCCGACAGCGATACTTATGTCGCTTATATTCATAAAAGCCGATCTCGGCAATGCGACGATACCGTACTATGCAGCAGTATGTATATTGTTTTATATCATGTATTATACATTTCTGGTTCCATATGACTCTCTTGGTGCGGAGATTACAGCGGACTATAATGCCAGAACCAGGATCAGGAGCTTATGCACAGTAATACTGTACATATCGGTATTTGTCGGAGGTACTCTCGTGATGTATGTGCAGATGGCATTTGCAGGCGCCGGGATAGGCACAGAGGCGGGAAGCTGGAGCTGGGCTGTCCTGGTATCATGCTCGCTGCCTATGCTCATCTGCGGTCTTATCGCATGGAGAGCAACCAGGGGCAGAGAAATTATAGAAAAAGATAATGATGACAAGCCTCAGAAAGAAAATATTTTCAAGTCATACCTTGCTGTATTGA
>CALCKF010000067.1 GCA_937966095.1 uncultured Eubacterium sp. | reverse complement strand
ATGAACCTATCCGTCTTACCTCCTATGACAGCAGCAGCAACTCCGAAAACTAGTGCGATCACTGAACTGACAGCAGATGCTGCAAGTCCTACAAGGATACTGTTGGAAAGCCCTTTCACACTTCTCCAGAACATGTCTCTCCCCATAAAGTCTGTTCCGAAAAGGTGCTCAAAAGACGGAGTCAGAAACTTATCCGCATAATTCACTCCATATAGAGAAGGATTCATCACAATGCCTGCTATAAGTATTATCAGCAGATACATACCTGCTGCAGCAATATATATCATCAGTTTTTTTCTGGTATTGATTGACAGATGCTTCAGTCTCGGTTCTTTCGACGATATCGTCTGATTAAGCATGATATCCTCCTTCCTTAAGTCTCGGATCTATCACACCGTAAAGTATATTGGCTATGAAATTGCCTGCAAAAACGAATACTGCGCTGAACATCGCTATTCCTATGAGCAAAGGAGCATCGGCATTCATTGCTGCCGCCGTTATTGCGCTTCCAAGCCCAGGATATGAAAACACTGTTTCCGCCAGGGCTATGCCGCCGAAAAGTTCGCTGAAAGATGCAAACTGCAGTGTTATAGCCGGCATTGCTATATTTCTCAGGCAATGCCGCCTTACAAGCTGGCCCGTCGTTTCGCCCCTGGCCTTCGCAAACAATATATAATCACTATGCATTATCTCTATCAGTTTCTGCCTTGTATATAAAGTTATCTTGCTTATTCCCAGTATACTCAAAGTAACCGACGGCAATATCATATGATATAATCTGTCCCATACTGTGACATCATCCGCCAGCTTGTATACCGGAGCTGCCTGCCCTGTGGGGAACCATCCCAGAATAACGGCAAATACAGTCAGCATGAGAAGTCCAAACCAGAAAACAGGCGCGGACTGCAATATAAGGCAGAAAGCCTTGACACATTTGTCAAAAATACTTCCGGGCCTGAGGCCTGCCATAATACCCGCAATAAATCCTAATACTCCGGACAGGATCCAAGCTGCCAATATAAGCGCCAGAGAATATTTAAATCTGTCAAGGATCACTTTTCCTACCGGCATATTATATGTTATCGAAGTACCCAGATCGCCATGAATCGTATTGTCCGCCCATGTCAGAAATCTCTCTGCCGGAGGATCATCAAGACCCCAGTGTTCCTCAATCTCTGCCTTAGCCTCATCTGATAATGTAGATTCCGGTCCTATATACGCAGTAAGCGGATCCACCGGGGATGCAGATACCAGTATGAAGGAAAGTATGCTTACTGCTATGACCAGTGTAAGCATCCTGAATGTAGTTGAACAAATATATTTCATCCTGTTCATATGCGATCTCCTTTCCGGATATCATCTGCAGCCCTTCTGACATCCTGTGACTTTTCTATCTTCTCTACTTGGATAATTTCCACTCGTTCATATTATTTATTATCGGCGCTCCGTGGCCATGAGGATGAGGGATCTGTGTATCGACCGAAATATCCAGTCCGTCCTTTACGAAATAACTGTGCTCTATATTTACTATATAAATATATGCTCTGTCACCTGAGGCCAATGTCTGTACTTCCTTCCAGGCTGCTATAGCTTCATCTCTGTTATTGGCATCTATTGCTCTTTCTATAAGGCGGTCAACTTGATCATTTGAATATCTCACAGTATTAGAGGTCCCTTTACCTGTGAATTCATCTGAATAAAACAGATTTTTAAGTATTATTGGATCAAACTGGCCCCATCCCCACACAACTCCGTTGGAATTTGCCAGCACCGAAAGCTCGTCCCAGGTCTTCTGATCTACATCTATTTTTATACCTATTTCCTTAGCTTCTTCAGCAAAAGCCGATGCAAGCTGAAATCTTGCTGTATCCCCGCTTGGAGCAAATACCGTGAACCGGCATTGCTGTCCGTTTTTTTCATATATGCCGTCTTTTCCCATAATCCAGCCGGAATCCTCCAGAAGCTTTGCCGCCTCATCTTTTCTGTTATCCTCATATTTACCGGTATTGCCCCATACGAGGTTGTCTGTAAAACCCTCTGCAGGCTTTCCTATACCGTTAAGAGCATCATCTATTATTTTTTGTCGGTCTATCCCTATGTCCAGGGCCTCTCTTACAGCAGGGTCTGAAGTAACATCATTGCCTACTGTAACGGTCTGCCCGTCTTCTGTCGTATATTCCACTTCCTTTGTTACCGGAAGGCTTATCTGCCTGACATCCATGGTTTCGAGATTTTCTATATGCATACCTTCGACTTCCTCGTCAGCATAATTCGGATCAACCATCACCACATCAAGCTCTCCCGATTTGGCGTTAGCTATAGCCGTATCTGATTCCATATTAAGTATAGTGACCTGTTTTATGGAAGGCACTGTTCCGTAATAATCCTCATTGGCCTCCACTATTATCTTCTGAGCCGTATCATACTGCACAACCTTCCATGGGCCTGTACCCACAGGCTTCGTATCAAAGCTTTCGCTGTCATACCCATCGTCAGGCACTATACCCAGGCATGCTGTCTGATCAAGAAATGATGAGTATGGTTCTGTTAACCTGAATACCACAGTATTCTCATCTGCTGCCTCCACAGATGCAAGGCGGCTCAGATCTACATTTTCATTGTTTCCCTGATTTTCCTTTACCTGATTATACGTAAAAACAACATCATCAGCATTAAAATCTGAACCATCATGGAATTTTACGCCTTCACGCAGCTTGAATGTATATGTTAATGCGTCTGGACTTATTTCCCAGCCGGTAGCCAGATCCCCTATATATTCAGATTCCGGGTCTACTTTTGTAAGAGCATTGTTGGTAAATGGATATCCATATGACATCGCTCCTTTTACGGGATCGAGACTTGAGTCAAATATAGTGCCTCCTATATACACCGATATGCCATCTTTGCTGTCCGATGATCCTCCACATCCTGTGACCATTCCCATCGATATTGCAATAACAGCGGCAGCAGTAAGGACTTTTTTTACGATTGTATTTCTTTTCATTTTTACCTCTCTCCTGATCATCATGAAGCTGCATCTATCCCGGAAATCAAAAAAATCCAGAACAGCCGTTTCCGATCATTCCCGACCGGCAAAAGCCTTCCTGGACAATTGTTTCCGATATTCAGATTACTGTGTTATCTGCCTTTCTGAGCAGCTTCACCAAAAACTTTCACTATTATGATCTCTTCAGAGATACGACCGATACTTCTGTAACGCATTACAAGTATAGCATACCATATCCTGCCGGGCAAGTTTTTTTAACAAATCATCTCCACATCATCAAAACAATTGTTGATCTCTCTTTTATGTTATATAATATCTGATATGGAAAGATTAAATAACACAAAAAAGCTGACACTGGCTGCACTCCTGTCAGCCCTGGCACTGATATTTTCATATATCGAGGTGATTATCCCCTTTAATCCCGGAATACCGGGCATAAAACTGGGGATCGCCAATCTCGTTATAATCGTATCCCTGTACTATCTCGGAGCCCGATACGCACTTCTGATAAATATTATCAGGATAATGGTAGGAGGTCTTCTTTTTTCAGGGCTGTTTGGTGCCGTCTATTCGATGTCCGGAGCTTTTTTAAGCATGCTTGTAATGGTTCTTCTAAAAAAAACCGGTTTATTTTCAGTAACCGGTGTTTCCATGGCAGGAGGTGTCGCGCATAATCTGGGTCAACTTCTCGTTGCAGCGTTCCTCGTATCAAATATAAAAGTATTTCTGTACTTTCCAATACTGATATTTTCCGGTATCATCAGCGGAAGTCTGATAGGAATAATATCATATATAATACTCAGAAAGCTTCCAGTTACATAAAATGAAGGACAGTTTAATCTTACTATAAAAGAAAACGGCGTATAAATCCGCCGTTTTCTTTTATCTTTATAATCTGAGTATGCCACAGCTTTTACTGCTTCGTTTTTTTATTCCTGTAATTCACTATAGCCCCCGTAGGACATTCCTTCTCACACATCCCGCAGTTTTTGCACGCTTCAAGATCTACCTGCGCTACATTGTTTTCAACTCTGATTGCATCAAATTTACAGATTTTCTGACATTTCATACATCCGATACATCCGTTTTCACAGGTTTTTCTGGTCTTCGCACCTTTTTCCATTGATCTGCAGGCGACAAATACAAGATTTTTCTTTCTTACCATGGATATTATGCCGTTAGGACACACTTCACTGCAGGCACCGCATGCCACACATTTATCGCGTTCCACCCTGGCCACGCCGTTTTCTACATTTATTGCATCAAATTTGCACGCTCTTACACAATCGCCCAGCCCCAGACATCCGTACGGACAGGCCCAGTGCCCTCCGTAAAACATTTTCGCTTCCTTACACGTGTGTATCCTGTCAGCCTCCATTATCTGCCGTGTAACACCGTAATTCCCCTGACACATTACCATTGCAACCTTAGGATCGGCTTCTGCAGCATCGACACCGAGAATACCGGCTATCTGAGCTGCAACACTTGAACCTCCTACAGGACACAATGACGTACTGAGTGCAGGATTTTCCGAAAAAGCAGCAGCATAATCATCGCATCCTGCAAACCCGCATGCTCCGCAGTTGGCTCCCGGCAGCACCTCTCTTATGGCTGCCACCTTTTCATCAACAGGCACATACATAAGCTTTGATGCTATAGTCAGAATAACTGCCGCTATAAGACCTACAACCGCCACTATGACAGCAGGTAATAATATAGTTCCCATATATGCATCTACCTCCTAACCGAATATTCCTTCAACCACACCTGAAAATCCCATAAATGCCATGGAAAGTATGGATGCAGTTATCAATGTGATCGGCACCCCCTGGAAACATTCAGGTATGCCCTTACAATTTGCCAGCTTTTCTCTGAGTCCTGCAAAAAGCACCATTGCAAGAAGGAATCCTATCCCGGCACCTAACGCGCATATTAGAGATTCCGCATAATTATATCCGTCCGTGATATTCTGTATGGTTACACCAAGAACTGCGCAGTTGGTTGTTATCAAAGGAAGGAACACCCCAAGAGATTTATAAAGAGGCGGCATATACTTTTTCAAAGTCATTTCAACAAGCTGTACCAGTGATGCTATCACAAGTATGAATACTACTGTCTGAAGATACCCTATATTGAACCTATCCAGTATAAAGATCTGTATCGGCCATGTTGCCGCTGTCGCCAGCACCATTACAAATATTACGGCAATACCCATTCCTGTTGCCGAATCCAGCTTTTTGGAAACTCCAAGGAAAGGACATATTCCCAGGAACTGAGACAGTACGTAGTTATTGGTAAGAATAACCGACATCATTATGATCAACATTGCTTCCATTATTTGTCAGCCTCCTTTCCTTCACACAAGCCTCCGCACGTATCTGCAAGCATACATCCTTCACATCCGAAATCCTTCTTTTTAGGAGCTCTGCCTTTAGTAAAATAATTCACTGCCGCTACCAATATGGCAAATACGAAAAATCCGCCTGGAGCCAGCATGAATATGCCGGCAGGAGTTATTGCCGTATCTGCATAGATCGGTATATCAAATGCAGTTCCCGATCCCAGGAATTCTCTTATCAGACCCATCACACCAAGAGCCAGAGTGAATCCTATGCCCATTCCAAGCCCGTCCAGAGCTGAATCCAGCACACTGTTTTTTGATGCGAACATTTCCGCTCTGCCCAATATGATACAGTTTACAACTATAAGAGGGATAAACAATCCCAGGGCCGCATCTAACGAAGGCAGATATGCCTTTAAAAGCAGCTGTACTATGGTTACGAATCCCGCGATGACAACTATATAGCATGGGATCCTTACTTTTCCAGGTATTATATTTTTAAGAAGTGATATTACGATATTGGAACAGATCAGAACCGCCATCGTCGAAACTCCCATGCCAAGACCGTTTATGGCACTCGTAGTTGTTGCAAGAGTAGGACAAGTACCAAGCAAAAGCACCAGCACAGGGTTTTCTTTTATTATTCCCTTAGTTACTATCTGTAATTTACTCATCACTTAACACCTCCGCATTCTTTGAACTGTTCTAATGCTTCTCCAACAGAACAATATACTGCATTGGATGTAATAGTCGCACCGGTGATTGCATCTATATCAGCATCATCCCGTATATGCCCGGCATTGATATCAGTCACATCTTTATACTGTGAAAGGTATTCTTCCGTCATCGCCTTTGTTCCCAGACCAGGCGTCTCCGAATGATTTGTAACGGTTACACCTGTAATTTTACCTTCTGAAGATATGCCGACCATAACTTCAACAGTGCCACCAAAGCCTTTATATCCTGCAGTGATCGCCATCCCGGACTTGTTATCAGCTATATAACAGTCAATAACGCCCTCTACCAGATTGCCGTCATACTGAGAAAAACTGTCACCTTCAGGCAGGACCTGCATCCTTGCTTCATCGGCAGCCTTCTGCTGATTCTCTATTATCTTAGGATTGGCTACACCATATGTACCCGCCAATGCCAGAGTCACCACAAGGCATATGCAGACAAGCACCACTGCAGGGAAGATATTTTCCTTGAAATTGTTATTTTTCATTCTTTTCTCCCCCTTTCTTTTCCGGTGCTCTATAAGCTACCTTCTCACATATTCTATCGATATAAGGCGTAAGTATATTCATGAGCAATATAGCAAACGAAACTCCTTCAGGATATGATGCAAACAGTCTTATAAGCATTGTAAACAGGCCGCATCCGATACCGAATATCACCTTCCCCATAGGAAGTGTAGGAGAAGTCACGTAATCTGTGGCGCAGAAAAACGCTCCTAGCATCACACCTCCTGCGCAGATATGAAATACGGCTCCATCAAGACCTCCCCACAAAAATCCGCAAACAAATACCGTAGCCAAAAAACATATAGGTATATGCGGTGTGATCACTCTCGTAACCATCAGAAATACTCCTCCGATAAGTATCGCAAGAGCACTTACTTCTCCTATACAGCCCCCCACATTTCCGAGAAACAGATCGAGGTTGGAAGCTGACACTGCATCAAGACCTCCCTGAGAAAGCTCGCCAAGTGGAGTAGCAGACGTTACTGCGTCTACACCCGTTCCTCTTGCAGTAGGCCATGTAGTCATTTCCGTAGCAAATGCTATAAACAGGAATATCCTGGCAGTTACTGCAGGGTTTACGAGATTCTGTCCTATACCTCCAAACAGCTGTTTCACTATCACTATTGCTGCAAAGCAGCCTATTATGGCTATCCAGTACGGCAGACCTGCAGGAAGATTAAATGCAAGAAGCACACCTGTGACAACGGCACTGAGATCCCTGACCGTCTGTTCTCTTTTCATTATCTTATTCATCAGATACTCGAACAGCACACATGCCGCAATGCAAACGACCGTAAGCACAGCTGCTCTGTATCCGAACTGATATATCCCTACTATGAACGCCGGGATCAAAGCGATAAGCACCATACCCATTATTTTTGTCGTATTTACGGGACCGACTAAATGAGGTGCCGATGATACCGCTAAATTAGCGTGATATTTATTTTCCATTATTTACTCGTCGCCTCCTTTAAAAACCCCTTAGCCATCTTATGAGTAAAACTTAAAGGTCTCCTTGCAGGACATACATACGAACAGCTTCCGCATTCCATACACTGATTTACCTCAAGTCTCTCAAGTCTCTGTATATCCTTCTGCTCATATGCATCCACCATTGAAACAGGCATAAGATCGAAAGGACATGCCCTTACGCACATTCCGCATTTTATGCATCCCGTTTCCTCCGGTATCAATGCCTGAGGTCCATCAAACACCAGTATGGCATTATTGTTCTTTACTATAGGGAATTCATCCGAGTAAACGGCTCTCCCCATCATAGGGCCTCCCATCAGGATTTTTTTAGGCTCCGCCTTATAACCGCCACATGCCTTTATGACATCACAGATCCGTGCACCTATGGGAACTATTATATTTTTAGGCTCCGCCACAGCATTGCCGTCAACTGTTATCCTCTTGGTGGTAAGAGGTCTGCCGGTCTCGACATACTGCCCGATAAAGGCAATCGTGGTTATATTTGAAAGCAATACTCCCAGTTCTGCCGGGAGAACGCCTGCATCCAGTTTTTTCCCTGTTATTTCATACACCAGGACTCTTTCAGCGCCCTGAGGATACCTGGCCTTAAGAACTGTTACCTCTATATCATCAGCATGTCCGGCTTTGGATATTTCTTCTCTCAGCTTACTTATGGCATCAGGTTTGTTTTCCTCGACACCTATATAGGTTTTCTTAAGTCCGAGATATCGCATTGTATTCAGTATACCTTTTATGATATACTTCGTATCTTCCAGCATTAACCTGTGATCCGATGTTATAAACGGTTCACATTCCGCTCCGTTGACTATAAGCGTATCCACTTCATCCAGATTCTTTGGATTAAACTTGATATGAGTCGGAAATGAAGCCCCGCCAAGACCAACCAGTCCGCTTTGTCTTATCGCCGCCACAAAATCATCCTTATCATTTATTATAGGCGGCTTTATCCCTTCATAAAGCTCTTGTTTACCGTCTGATTCAATAATCACGACCTGATCCTGTCCACCAGTTATTGACCTGATGGAAGAGATTTCCCTTACCGTACCCGATACGCTGGAATGTATCGGCGCACTAACAAAAGCATCTGTATCTCCAATCAGTTGTCCAACTTTTACCGTGTCCCCCTTAGCAACCAGAGGTTTGCATGGTGTTCCGATGTGTTGTGACATGGAAATACATACAGTTTCAGGGATAGGCATCTTTTCAGTCATGCAGCCTGCAGTCCGCTTTTCATGACTTACTTTGATGCTGTTCAAGGATTTTCCTTTTTTTCCCATTTTAAACCTTCCTTTCTTTCCCGTTCTTTTCAGCTTCGGGCTGTCGCCCGCAAGATTGAAGATACGGGTTTCCATGTGAATTTTTATAGCTTTTTGGAATATCCGTACGCTTTGAATTATATCATAAAAAACAGGTTATTAAGTATGAAATTTTTTTCCTGTCTCTTTAATGCAAGACACATATATATATGTAGGATTTGCTTTAATTCATAAAGTTTTTTTAAAATTTTTTTAAAATTTTATGATAAATTCTCGTATTTTAAATAAAAAGACCACACCAGATCATGATCTGATGCAGTCTTTGATCTTATTTATTTCATTCGATTACGATAAATCCTCCCTTTGATACCCCTCTCCACTGATCGTCTATCCGATGTCCTCTCATATTACTGTCCAGTGCTCTTATCACACCGCTATGGGCAACTATGACTATGTCACGTGCATCATCTTTTTTAAGTATTTTCCGAAGCCTGTTTACAGCCCTGTATTGCATATCATAAAAATTTTCTGCACCATTGCCTTTCTTGAATGAGAAAATATCCCTGCCTCTTCTTTCATATTCCTGCGGATATTTTTCCATTATTTCTCTAATCGGCAATCCATCCCATGAGCCCAGAGCAATCTCTCGGAATTCTCTCACAGGAATGATTTCCATACTATCAGGCCATACTCCTGCCGATATCATTTCGTTAACAACTATATCGGCAGATTCCGCAGCTCTGCACAGATCACTTGAATATACGAAATCCGGTCTGGGATCAAATTCCGCTATCCTGCCAGCCGCTGCACGCATCTGTTCACGGCCTTCATCATTCAACGGCACGTCATACTGTCCTATCATCATTTTTTCATCATGCTGCATCGTCTGACCATGCCTTATGAGAAAAACTCTGCGCCCCTCCGCCAGCTGCATTATATCATCCCTGTGACGGCCGGCTGACAAAAATTCCAGGATATCTTCATACCCTTCAGGTGTATCCATATCCAATATACATCCCTCATCACCAACTGCTACTTTCCAAATCTTGTCTAAATATCTGTCAGTTACAGCCTTAAGCCCGCCGCTTCCGTTATACCTGCATATTTCCTCCAAATACATACGAGGTATATACAATGGATGCCCCTTTTTCCCCTCAAATACAGGTACACAGAACATGTCGTCCTTTACATCCCCTATCATTTTCCTGATTACCGTACTGCTTATAAGAGGGCAATCTGCCGGGATTATAAAGTAGCCGTCCGTATCCGGATGATATATATCCGAATTCTGGAGGCCTTTCTTTATAGATGAAAACATCCCTTTATCAAAATCGGCATTATATGCTTCATCCACATCAAGAGCTTTTATTACCGGAGCCAGCTCATCTCTGCGATATCCTGTCACTACAGTTATATATTCTATTCCTGCTTTTCTTGTTTCCCTTATCAGTCTTTCTACAGCAGTATATTTGCCAACAGGGAGCAGCGGCTTGAAACGTTTCATCCTGGATGAATATCCTGCCGCCAGTATAACCGCGGTAAATCGTCTGTTTGTGCTGCTATTATCACCTTTTAATACCATATTCAACCCGCTATATGTCTTTATCTGCTCTGCACTGTATTATTTCAGCAACTATGCTTATAGCTATCTCTTCAGGTGTCTCAGACCCTATAGACAATCCTATGGGAGCATGGACACTGGATATCTGCTCTTCTGTCACCCCTTCCTTTTTAAGGGTGTCAAAAAGCAGAGAATTTTTACGCCTGCTGCCTATCATACCCAGATATGCATACGGTCTTTTCAAAGCCTGGCGCAGAACCTTAAGATCTCCTCTGTGTCCTCTTGTGACTATTATGATATAGCTGTCATTATCTGTCTGTATATCATCGAATGCATGATCAAAATCATCTGTCACTATAGTTCTTTCCGCATGTGGAAACCTGCTGCTGTTGGCATATTCCTCCCTGTCATCTATAACTACGGTCTTAAAATCAACGTGACGCAAAACAGG